>JADGGV010000118.1 GCA_019689775.1 Gemmatimonadota bacterium | reverse complement strand
CCCCCGGGACCGCCCCGGACAGGATCTCGGCGGCCACCTCCGCCAGGACCTCCGCGAGCCGCTCCGGCTCGCGCCACAGCGCGAACGGCCGCTCGACTACCACCCCGTCCATCGGGTTCGGCCCGTTCACGCGCGCCGCCTTGACGTTCGCGCCGCCGATGTCCCACCCCAGGATCGTTGCCGTAGTCGTTCCCCCTCGGTCCGATTGTCGTCAACCCCGCAAGCACGGCGTTTCGGGAGACGCTTGCAGGGATTTCGGCAATAATTGCCGTCAAAACCGCAAGGACCTCCGGCGGTGTACACGCTTGCGGGTTTGACGGTAATCCGGCGGCCATCTGGGCGTGAGGTCGCCGGCGGTATCGATCATTGTCGGGAACACCGCACGGACGTCCCGCGGTGTAGATTCGTGCGGGGTCGACGGCATGCCGCCCGCGGCTCCATTGCCCGCGACCCCGTCGCCGGCGACGGATCCGCCGGCGGCTCCGTTCCCGGCGGCCGCTCCGCCCGTCGCCCCACGGCCCCTGGCTCCGTTCCCGGCAGCGCCGCCGTCCGCACCGCGCCGCCGGCCGTGAACCGGACCCGGCGCACCACCCGCGGCGTCGCCTCCGGCAGCGCGCCGAGGCACGCCGCCAGCGTGAGCGCCGCCGGATTCACGTCGAGCGCGCGCCGGACGCCGAGGTACGCCGTCGTGAGGCGCGGGTTCACCTCCACCACGACGGCGTCGTCGGCGGTCAGCACCACGTCGACGCCGACGTAGCCGACGAGCCCCGGGAGCGCCGCGCACGCCGCCACGGCGCGCTCGGCGGCGAGCCCGGCCAGCGGGTGCCGGAGCGGCGTCTCGCCGCCCAGGTACCGGAACGGCAGCCCGGCGCGCACGCGTTGGGCGTTCACCGCGAGGGCGACCGCGCGCCGGCCGTCGCTCACGAGCGAGACGCTGGCCGCCACGCCCGGGATGTGGCGCTGGAGCAGGACCGCGCCGCCGCCGGCCGCGCGCCGCGCCGCCGCCACCGCCCGGCCCAGCTCGCCGGCATGGCGCGCCCGCGCGACACCCTCGCACCCCGCGCCGCGCGCGGGCTTCACGACGACCGGGTAGCCGAGCGCCGCCGCGACCGCGAACGTATCGACGGCCGCGCCCGCGCCCGGATGACGCCGCTCCGGAAACCCGCCCGCGCCCCCGACGCCTGCGAGCACCCGCGTCGCCGGCACGGCCACGCCGGCCGCGGCCAGCCGCCGCGCGAGCGCGCCCTTGTCGGCGGCCCGGCGGATCGCAGCCGAGCCCGGCCCGAGCAGCAGGCGGCCGGCCCGCTCCACTACCGCGGCCAGCCGCGCTAGCGTGCCGCGCGTCTCCGGCGCGATCAGCCAGACGGCGTCGGCGTCTTCGACGAGCCGACGGAAGTCGCGCCCGGCGCCCGCGGCCGGCGGCGCGGCGCGCACGCCCGGCGGGGTGCGCACGCCCGGACGCGGGTCCGCCGTCGCGGCCAGCTCCAGGCCGGGGAGCGCCGCCAGGTCGGCCAGCAGCGCGGCGCGCATCGCCGCGCCCTCGCGCAGCAGCGACGCGGGGAGCGCGCGCCGGTCGAAACCGCCGCCGCTCACGAACTCGTGGACCAGGATCCGCAATGGAGATCGTTCCCGTGCTGGACCTGAAGGCCGGCCGCGCCGTGCACGCCCGCGGCGGCGACCGCGCCGCCTACGCCGTCGTGCGCGGCGTCCTCGGCGACGGCGCGGACCCTACCGCCCTCGCCGCGGCGTTCCGCGACCGGCTCGGCTGTCGCTCGCTCTACGTCGCGCACCTCGACGCCATCGCCGGGACCGCCGATGCGTGCCCGGCGGTCGAGCGCCTCGCCGCGCTCGGCCCCGCCCTGCTCGTCGACGCGGGCGTGCGCACGCCGGAGGCCGCCAGCCGCCTGCGCGACGCCGGCGCCGACCGCGTCGTCGTCGGCCTCGAGACGCTCGGCGACCTCGACGAGCTGGCCGCGATCGTCGAGGCCGCCGGCGCCGAGCGTACCGTCTTCAGCCTGGACCTGCGGGCCGGCCGCCCGCTGGCCGCGAGCGCGGCGCTGGCCCGGATGGACCCGCTGGACATCGCCCGAGCCGCGGGCGACGCCGGCGTCCGCACCCTCCTCGTGCTCGACCTCGCCCGCGTCGGCGCCGCCGCCGGCCCGCCGCTCGACACCCTCCGCCGGCTCCGCGACCGGCTCCCGGACCAGCGGCTCCTTGCCGGCGGCGGCGTCCGCGACGTCGGCGACCTGCGCGCGCTCGCCGCGCTCGGCTGCGTCGGCGCCCTCGTCGCCACGGCGCTGCACACCGGCGCGATCGGCGCCGCCGACGTCCGACGGCTCGCTATGGCCGCAGCGCCTCGCGGTAGTGCGCCGCCTGGCCGAAGTTCTCCTCCACCTCGACCGTGAGCGCGCTCAGGTTCCTCGCGCCCGCTCGCGCCAGCTCGTCCTTCAGCCGCAGCGCCAGGTGGCGCGCGAGCATCTCCGCGGTCGTGTTCGGCACCGGCAGCAGCACCACGTCGTCGCGCGGGAAGACGTAGACCCGGCCGCCGTGGGTCACGCGGATCCCGCCGTCCACGTCCTCGAGCACGATCTTCGGGTTCTCCAGCGGCAGGAGCATGCGGTGGTCCAGCTCGTCGACCAGCCGCCGCATGATCTTCTTCAGCGCGCCGAAGTCGAAGACGTAGTGGTTCTCGTCCAGCTCGCCCGTCAGCTCGACGCGGGCGCGGTAGTTGTGGCCGTGCAGCGACTCGCACCGCCCGCCGTACGTGATGAAGTGCCCCGCCGCGAAGACGAGGTAGTCCTTCTCCACCGTCACCGTGTACTCGGGCATGGGTCGCTCCTGGCCGCTCGGGTCGTCCTCGGGATCGCTGGCGTGGATCGCGGCCCGACCTCGATCTCCCACGGGCTATTCCGGCTCGCTCGGGCCGTCCTCGAGGAGCAGCGCGAAGATCGCCGCGGCGACGAGGTCCGCCGTGGCGCCCGGGTTGAGCGCGTTGCCCTCGGCGCGCAGCGCGCGGTCGAGCCGGGCGACGGCCGCGTCCCGCGCCGCGCTCCCCGGCGCGCCGGCCGCGAGCACGCGCGCCGCCTCGCGGCTCACCTCGGCGGCCGCGGCCCGGCCCCGCTTCCGCGCGATCAGCGAGTCCGGCGCCGCCGCCAGCAGCACGAGGAACGTCTCCAGCACCGCGGCCGGCCACGGCGCGCCCGCCGCGCGCGCCCGGCGCAGCGTCGGCAGCCCCGTCTCGAAGATGAGCGCGAAGTCCGTCGCGTACTCGCGCGCGATCGAGTCACGGTCCGCCGCCAGCCGCATCGCCTCGAGGAGCGAGACCGTCGGCATCGTGCGCACGTCCTGCTCCGGCGCCGTGCCCAGCCCGCCCGGGCGCGCCGCGCGGATCGCCGCGTACGCCGCCGCCGCGTCCGCCACGCCCAACTCCGCGAGCACGCCCGCGAGCCGGCGCCGCAGCGGCCCGCCGTCCAGCGCCGCCGCGCGCGCCAGCGGCGCGAACAGCAGCACGATCCCGAGGTTCGTGTTCGAGCGCACCCAGCGGCGCGTATCGGCGACGGCGCGCTCGACGGCCGCCCCGACGCCTAGCGCGCCGACGTCGCCCATCGCGGGGCCGATCGCGGCCGCGCTGAGCAGGAAGTCCTCGAAGCGCGTGTCGCCGAAGTCGTGGTAGCGGCTGACGTTCCCCGGCTTCGGCGCGCTCGCCTCCAGCAGCGCCGCCATCTGCGCGCGCAGCGCGATCTCCCGCGGGTCCAGCCGCGCGCTCATCCGCCCGCCACGCGCCGCTCGAGGTGCTCGACGATCGCGCCGGCGACGTCGACGCCCGTCGCCTCGCTCAGCCCACGCCACCCCGGGATGCCGTTCACCTCGAGCACCCACACGCGCCCGTCGGCGCCGGGGAGCAGGTCGACGCCGGCGTACTCCGCGCCCACGGCGCGCGCCGCGCGCAGGCTCAGCGCCGCCCACTCCGGCGGGAGTGTCGTCGCCTCGGCGCGCGCGCCCCGCGCCAGGTTCGTCCGCCAGCCGTCCGCGCGGCGCCACATCGAGGCGACGACGCGGCCGCCGACCACGAACGCGCGCACGTCCCGCCCCTCGTGCGGGATCGCCTCCTGCACGTAGTAGACCGCCCGCTCCAGCTCGAGCGCGCGGAACACGCGAAACGCGATCTCCTCGTCGCTCACCCGCACCATCCCCCGGCCGTTCGAGCCGAAGAGCGGTTTCACGATGACGTCTCCCAACTCGCGGAACGCGGCCAGCGCATCGGCCATCCGCTCGGCGACGACGGTCCGCGGCGTCGGGATCCCCGCCTCCTCCAGAAGGCACGACGTGTAGAACTTGTCGACCGTCCGCTCGATCGCCGCCGGCGGGTTCAGCACGCGCCGCCCGAGCCGCTCCAGCCGGTGCAGCGCGTCGAGGCGGAAGACGATCTGCTCGAGCGAGCCGCGCGGGATCGTGCGCACCAGCGCGGCATCGCACACCTCAATCGCGTGCCCCGCCGCGGCGAGGCGCGGCCGCGCGCCGACGATCCCGACCAGCCCGTCGATCGGCAGCACGACGGCGCAGTGGCCCCGCCGCTCGAGCGCCCGCGACAGCGCCCGGACGTGCCAGCCGTGCCCCGCGCTCAGGATCGCGACGTCCATGAGCCCTCAGGCCAGCAGCGAGCGCCGCAGCACGTCCACCTCCCGCCGCCCCGCCGAGAACGTCCGGCCGCTCGCCGCGTTCGTCAGGTGGACCTCCGCCGGGCTGAACAGCCCCGGGTCGACCTGGTAGAAGTCGCCGCCGTAGCGCTCGAACAGCTCGTGGAACGGCGCGCCGTGGTCCGGCGACGCCGACGACGGCAGCCGCGGCGCCAGCTCGCGCAGCTCGTCGTCCTCCGCGCGCACCGTGAGGTGCACGACGCCGCCGTACAGCACGCAGTCGTTCGTGCGGCCGATCGCGCGCACGTCGTTCTTCGCGACCGGCGCGATCGGCGCCCACCCCGACGCGCTCGCGATCCGCCGCACGTCGAAGCCCAGGTGCAGCAGCTTGTGCAGCGCCGTCTCGACGACGCGCGCCGAGATCTGCACGCTCCCCGCGACCGACGCCGTCGGCGCGGCCAGGAACGTCAGCGCCGCGGCCCGCATGCCCGCCTTCGCCGCGACCCACGCGGCGACGGCGTCGTTCGGCGGCGTGCGCGTCTCCAGCGCGAGCACGCCGCGCCCCTCCGGCGGCTCGCCGTAGCCGAGCGTCGCGTACAGCTCCGCCTCGACCCGCGCGATCGCGCGCAGCGGCCCGGAGCCCATGGCGAAGTAGCCCTCGGAGCGGATCGCCCACCCCGCGTACTGCGACGCCAGGCAGCTCACCGCCGCGTGGTCGGTGCGCACGTGCACGCCCGGGAGGCGCAGCCCGTCGGCCTCCCACGGCACGATGTCGACGCGGCCGAGCCCGCCCATGCACGCCTCGGCCATCCGCCGTCCCGCCTCCAGCCCGCCCCGCGCCGCGATGCCGCAATCGAGCAGCCGCGCGCCGGACGGCAGCGTCGAGACGGCGATCGCGAGCGCGGCCGCATCCGCGGCCATGCCGTCCGCGAGCCGCGCCGCCCGCTCGTTGACGCCCAGCGACGCGCTCGCCGCCGCCGCGTCGACGATCACGCCGGTCACGTCGTCCATGCCAGGATCTCCCCCCGCGGTAGCTCCGCGAAGTCGCCGTTGTAGCGCCGGTACGCGCCGCCCAGGAACCGCTCCTCGATCGGCAGGCCGCGCCTCGCCAGCTCGCGCAGGTACAGCGCGAGGTGCGGCGGGCGGTACGTGCAGGCGTAGCGGTACGTCGGCGGCGGCTCGACCGCGCCGTGCACGACGATGCTCCCGCGCTTGAGCCCGAAGCCCGGCCGCCGGCCGACGTCGCCGAACACGAGGATCGAGCCGGCGATCATCTCCGCGCCCGCGCACTCGCCCGCGCACCCCGCGACCGCGATCGTGCCGCGGCGCATGCGCACGCCGAGGAAGTCGCCGGCATCGCCGTGCACCAGGAGCAGCCCGCCGGCCATCCCCCACCGGCTCCCGGCGTACGCGCCGCCCGCGTAAGCGCGGACGCGGCCGCGCACCTCGAGCACGCCGCCGCGCATTTCCGCGCCTGCCCACGCGGCGGCATCGCCCTCGATCCGCAGCGTGCCGCCGGCCATCCCCGCGCCGGCGTGCGGCCCCGCGTCGCCCTCGATGACGAGCCGGCCGCCGGCCATCTCCGCGCCCAGGTGCTTCACGCGCGACAGCTCGCCCTTGACGCGCACGTCGTCGGCGTGGCCGCCGCGCACGTCGAAGAAATCCCCGAGCGCGCGCGCCTCGCTGCCGTGCCAGACCGGAAGCCGCGCGATCTCCGCCTCCGACAGCGCCGCGAAGTGGTCAGGTCGGATGCACGGCGCCTCGAGCGGTACGGCGGGCGCCGCGCGCAGCCGGAGCACGACGGCGCCCACGTCACGCCTCCACGGCGGCGAGCAGCTCGTGCAGGCGGAAGTGGTGCCGCCCGAGCTTGCCGCCGTAGTTGCCGGCCGAGATCTCGACCACGCCCGGCCGGCACGCCGCGCGGATCCCCGCCGCGAGCGCCGCCGCCACCGCGGCGGCGTCGAGCCCGTCGAGCACCAGCTCGAGCACGGCGTTCACGTCCTCCGGCAGCTCCGTCGCCACGCCCAGCCGGCCGCGCAGCGTCGGGCAGTACGCCTCGTTCGTCGACGCCGCCAGCGCCTTGTAGCGCCGCGAGCCGACCTTGCTCCCGCTCCGCGCGACGCCGCCAGGGAAGGGGAGCACGACGCCCGGGACCCGGCGCATCGCGGCCGCCGCGGCCTCGGCGGCTTCCAGCGCGGCGTCCGCATCCCGGGCGAGGAGGATCAGGTTGCCGCCGCCCACACCGGGTTGCGCGCCGAAGCTGTCCTCGACCAGGAACTCCCCCTCCATCACCGGCACGCGCCAGAAGCGCCGCGGGCCCAGGCGCTTGCTCGCCTGGAAGCCGTCGCCGAAGTAGCGCAGCCGCGCGCCGACGGGCACCCGCTCCGCCGCGTCCGGCAGCCCGTCGAAGCAGGCGCTCGTCGGGCAGGTCAGCACCGCCTGGCCGACGCGCTCGACCAGCCGCTTCGCGACGCCGTCCCGGTCGAACGCGAACAACAGCACGGCCACGCCGGGCCGCCCGTCCGGCGTCGCCTCCGGCTCGAGCGCCGCCTCGATCCCCGCCTCGACCTTGCAGCCGATGAGCGATGTCGCGAACCCGGTCATCGCGCGCGCCGCCTCCAGCGCCCACGCCGGCGTGCGCGCGGTGATGACCGCCCGCGCCGCCCACACGTCGAACGCCTCGGCGAACGTGTCGCGGATCCGCACGCCCTCGATCTCCATGCGCCCTCACGTGCTCCGCGCGGCCACGCCCTCGCCTCGCCGCAGCTCGTCCGCGTCGATCCGGTAGTCGTCCGGGGCGAGCGTGCCGCGCTCGGCCCGGAACCGGGCGAGCCGCGCCTCGATCGCGCCGTCGTGCGCCAGCGCGACGTGCAGCGTGCGCCCCCACGGCTCCGCCCGCGGCTCGCCGTCCTCCACGACCGGCATGCCCTCCTTGAACACGTAGCGCGGCGCCGCGAACATCGCCTCGATGTCCGCGTCCGGCCGGTACACCGCGATGTCCGCGTCCGCGCCCGGCCCGAGGTGCCCCTTCCGCTCCAGCCCGAGCAGCCGTGCCGGCGCCGCGCGCGTCACGATCGCGATCTCGGAGAGCGTGTACTCCCGCGCGAGCCCGTCCGCGAGCGCCGTCCCCGCAATCGCCGCCGGGTTCACGCGCCGGAGCTGCTCGTCCCGGAACGCACGGTCCATCAGCAGCCGGATCAGCCGCGGGTACGACAGGAACGAGCCGCCGTTCGGGTGGTCCGTCGACAGCACCACGCGCCACGGGTCCGCCGCGAGCAGGAACAGCTCGAGGCCGATCGCCCACTGGAGCGCGTGCACGTAGTTCCGCTCGCGGTACTCGAACGGCACGATCCCGCACCCGCTCTCCAGCTCCACGTCGACGTCGACCCAGCGGTGCCCCGTCAGCTCGTGCAGCCGCTGGGCGACGCCAGCGTCCGCTGTCATCGCCGTCGCCGCGCCGAACATGACCTGGCCGACGTCGAGGCTCAGCTCCGGGTGCGCGTTCACGTACTCGATGATCCGCCGCGCCGCCGACGTCGGCCGCTCGTCCGCCGTGCGCCCGTAGCTGTGGAACTGGATGTGGGTGAAGTGCCCGCGCCGCCCCTCCAGCGCGCGCATCGTCGCCAGCGTCGTCGCCACGTTCCCCGGCACGCCCAGGTTGTTACAGTGGATGTGCATCGGGTGCGGCAGCCCGAGCGCATCGACCGCGCCGGCGATCGCCTCCACGATGCGCCGCGGCGTGACCCCCCCGGCCGCGACCGGCTCGTCCAGCCCCGCGACCGTGCGCCCGCGCTTCCACGCCGCGACCCCTCCCGGGTTCACGACCTTCACCGCGTACGCCCGCGCCGCCGACAGCATCCGCGCGACGTAGTCCGGCACCGCCCCCGCCTCGCCCGCGCCCAGCAGGCGCAGCAGGAAGTCGTCGTTCCCCAGGAGCAGGTAGAAGCCCTTGTCGATGACCGGCGTGTCGTTCAGCTCCTGATGCGCCTGGCGCGCGCCCATCGCCGGCACCGCCGCCTCGAACGCCGTCGTGTAGCCCAGCCCGGCGTAGCGCCGCCCGGTCGTGAACGTCGACGGCACGGTCCCGCCCGTGCCGGAGCGGAGCACGCTCGGCCCGTCCGCGCCCGGGATCACGCGGCGCCGCTCGACGTCCCGCCGCCGGCGCTCCGGCTCGAGCCGCCGCGCCAGCCCCACCTTCGGGCCCGCGATATGGCAGTGGATGTCCACACCGCCCGGCATGACGACCATCCCGCGCACGGCCACGACCGGCGCGCCGTCCGGCACCGATGCGACGATGCGGCCGCCGTCCACGCACACGTCCCGCACCTCGCCGTCGACGCCGTTCGCCGGGTCGTAGACCCGCCCGCCCACGAGCCGGAACGCGCCGCTCACGCGTGCGCCTCCACGAGCCGGCGCCGGATCGCGGCCGCGAGCGCGCCGAGCACCGCGGCGTCCGCCGGCTCCGCGCCGCCGTGCGCCGGCACGCCGTCGACCGGGGCCACGGCGCCGGACGGGTGGGCCGCGCCCGAGGCGTCCGCGCCGCCGGCCGCCGCGGCGCCCGCCGACGCCACGGGCCCCGC
>JADGGV010000117.1 GCA_019689775.1 Gemmatimonadota bacterium | reverse complement strand
CTCCTATCCTCTGTCCTCTGTGATCTCTGTGGTTCAAGAAGCCGTTCTCCCCCCCCTCACCCCCCGAACGTGACCGGCCGAGCCCGTGGGCGCTCCGTCCACGCGAGGAGCAGTGCGGCGCCGACGATGCAGAGCACGCCGGCGAGGCGGTCGAGCCCGAGCCGCTCGCCGAGGAACGCGGCGCCGAGCGCGGCGGCGACGACGGGCTCGACGGTGGCGAGCATGCTGGCGGTGGTCGCGGGGAGGTGGCGCAGCCCGGCGAGGTAGAGGAGGAACGCGCCGAGCGTGGGGCCGAGGCCCATGGCCGCGAGGATCGGGAGCGCGGCGGGCGCGCGTGCGGCGATGCGCCAGGGCGGCGCGAGGAGCGCGAGCGCGAGGGACGCGAAGAGGAAGACCCAGAAGACCGCGGTCACGGGCGAGAACTGGCGCATGGCGCGCTTGCTCATGAGCGTGTAGGCGCCGTACATGAGCCCGGACCCGAGCCCGAGCGCGGCGGCGAGCGGCGAGAGCGCGGCCTGGCCGGCGAGGAGGGCGCGCGCGGCGCCGGTGACGAGGAAGACGCCGATCAGCACGAGCCCGAGCGCGCCCAGGCCGGCCGGTGTGAGGCGCTCGCGCTCGACGAGCGCAGCGAGGAGGACGACGAACGCGGGCGCGGTGTAGAGGAGCGCGGCCGCGACGGCGATCGTCGTGCGCTCGACGGCCATGAAGTAGAGCGTCTCGAACAGGGCGTAGCCGCCGATGCCGTAGGCGGCGAGGAAGGGGAGGGCGCGGCGCGGCACACGCAGCGCGGCGGGGCGGACGAGCGCGCCGGCGGCGAGGCCGAGGAGGCCGACGCAGGCGCGGGCGCTCGCCAGCTCGAGCGGCGTGAAGCCGTAGCGGTAAAGAACCTTACCGAAGAGCCCGAGCGTGCCCCAGAGGGCGGCGGCGGCGAGGACGAGGCCCGCCCCGACCGCCGGTTGCCGCTCCACGGGCTACTTGCTGCCGAGCGCCATCCACGTCTCGGCGCGCTGCATGTGGGCCTGCGCCTCGGCCTGGCGCCCGCGCAGCGCGTCCGCCTGCCCCACGGCGACGTGGGCGTACGCGTAGTAGTACGGGATCCCCTGCGTCGCCTTGTCGACCCAGTGCGTCCACGTCTCCGGGAAGCCGTTGCTGTGCACGAACACCTGGCTGAGCAGCGCGTTCGTGCGCGGCAGGTCGAGGTACTTCCCGGTGATCTGCGAGAACTGGTTCTCGGGGAGCGCGACGACGCCGGGCTGCGTCGCCGGGTCCACCGGCCCGTCGTTGAGCTTGAAGGCAACGCCCTGGCGGATCAGGTACGGGAACAGGCTCAGGTTGTCGTACGTCTGCGTCGTGGTCGCGTAGTAGATCGGCCGGTCCCCGATCGAGTTGGTGATGATCGCCGTCATGAAGACGTCGGCGGGGATCAGCACCTTCCCCGCGGGGATCGTGGACTCGAGGCGCCCCGCATGGAACGTGAGCGGCTCCTGGGTCACGAACGGCGGGGTGGCCGCGATGCGGTCGATCTGCTGGTCGTCGAGCGCGATGATGCTCCGGGTCGGCTTGCGTCCGCCGGCGGGCTGCGCGGCCGCGGCGCCGGCCGGGCCGGCTTCACCCGCGAGCGGCGTCGCCGGCGTGTCGTAGAAGGGCGTCTTCGGGTTCGGGACGTAGGGGCGCTGGCAGATGATGCGCGTCGGGTCGTCGCTCGCGCTCACCCCGGCGGGGCAGGGCGTCGTCAGTTGCCGCAACTGCTTGACGTACCAGGGTGTGTTCAGGTAGCTGGTGACGATGACCGTCACGTCCCTGCGGATGCCCTCGACCTCCTGCGCGTACCAGAGCGGGAACGTGTCGTTGTCGCCGTTCGTGAACAGGACGCCGTAGGGCTCGACGCTCTGGAGGAGGTTGTAGGCCCAGTCGCGCGCCACGTAGTCGCCGCGGCGCGACGCCCAGCTCCAGTTGAGCGCGAGCGGGATCAGGGCGACGACGAGCACGGGGGAGACGAGCGCGAGCGAGCGGCCCTCGTCGGCGCCGCGCAGCCCGGCCGCGATCCGCTGCCAGAGCGCGGTGAGCCCGATCCCCGCCCACAGCCCCCAGACGGAGAAGCTGACGATGAAGAAGTAGTCGCGCTCGCGGACCTCGCGCAGCTCCATCTGCCGTCCGCCCTCGAGCGGGATGGAGAAGCCGTACTTGAAGTTCAGGTAGAAGACGAGCCCGAGCGAGACCGTGAGGAACAGCACGGCGACGTAGGCCCAACTGACGCGGTCCCGCTTGTAGTGGCGCCAGGCGCCGTAGAGGCCGAGGAACAGGAAGACGAGCGTGAAGAGCGGGCGCGGCGCGCCGAAGAAGTTGATCGAGCCGGCGACCGAGCGCGCCCACTGCCAGTCGAAGTACTCGAAGTAGTTGAGCAGTTGCTTGATGAAGAGCCCGGCGTCCCGCGGCAACTGCGGGTCGATCGGGTTGGCGAGCATCGACGGCTTGTCGTACTGCTTGCGCGCGAGCGACTCGAGGAGCGCGTGCCAGGTGCTCGGGTCCGCCTCGTTGATGACCGGGTCGAGCGAGGCGCGGATCGGCAGGAAGAGGTGGATCGAGAGCCCGAGCAGGGCGACGACGACGGCGCCCGCCCACAGCTTCCAGTTCAGCAGCGTGCGCGGCTCGACCAGCAGGATGAAGATGACGAGCGCCGGGGCGGCGAGGAACGCCATCAGGTGGTTGCCCACGGAGAGCGCGAGCAGGAAGACCATGAGCAGGATCAGGTTGTCGTCCTTGCCCTGCCCGAGGTTGTCGCGCCACCGGAACGCGAGCCACGACAGCGCCGCGATGGTGAAGAGCGAGACGGTGTAGACCTTCTCGTTGACGTTTGACTGGTTCCAGACGGTGAACGCGGTGGCGCTGATCAGGACGGCGGCGGCCGCGCCGACGATGCGCACCCAGCCGCGCGAGGTGAACGACGCGAGGATGCGGTGCACGATCAGGAACCAGAAGCCGTGCGCGAGCGCGCTCATGGTCGCGCTGAAGAGGTTGATGCGCACGGCCACGGGCAGCCCGGTCCAGGAGAGGAGCACGTCCCAGGCGCGGGCGAGAACCACGAACGTCGGGTTCCCCGGCGGATGCGGGATCCCGAGGATGTGGGCCGTGGCGATGTACTCGCTGGTGTCCCAGAACTGGGTGGTCGGCGCGAGCGTGATGGCATAGAGCGCGAACACCGCCAGCGCGGCCAGCGCCGCGGCCAGGTACGGCGGCCGGTACGGCGCCTCGTCCGCGCGCGGGCGCGCCGTCCGAGGGCTCATGGGCGCGGCTTCGACGATCGGCTTCATCGATGTCACTGTTGGTCTGCGATGACGTCCCGAAGCCCGGGAATACCCGTCCGACGTGGGGCCGTTCCGGCCCGGAAGCCCCCAAGTCTAGGCGCCGCTCCCGCCGCGCTCAAGGCCAGGCGCCCGGGGCGGGTGCGGATCTTGCCCCCAGCCGCTCCGTGGCACCGCAGCCAGGAGGAGCCATGCCGGGGACCGACAAGCGCGAGGCCGCCTACGCCCAGGCGCGCACCGAGCTGATGACGGAGCTGCTGCGCGCCGGCGCGTTCGACATGGACGAGCACCACCGGGGCGAGAGCGTCGCGCGCATCGTCCGGGATCTGAGCCGGAAGTACCCGGAGCTCGACGAGCAGATGGCGCGCCGCCTCGTCGGCGAGGGGATGCAGCGGACGTACGGCGAGGCGGCGACGAGCGAGTCGGCGCGGAAGGGGCGCGAGGCGCCGTAGCGGCGCCGGCGGCGCCGTCACAGGAGCCGGAGCCGCAGGCCGAGCGTGACGAGGAGGTCGTGCTGGACGCGCTGGTGGCCGGTCGAGGGGGCGAGGAACCAACTGACGTAGTCGCCGGCCTCGGCGACGACGCCGATCGGACCCCAGCGCGCCTCGGCGCCGGCCGCGCCGTGGAGCGCCGGGTCGGTGCGGTCGCTGGGGAGGACGCCGGCGAGCGCGCGCGTCAGCCCGGCCTCCGGGACGAGGTAGCGCTTGAGGCCGGCGCCGGCCGCGAGGAACGGGCGGACCCGGGCGCGGCCATCCAGCGGGCGCAGCACCACGTCCGCGCCGGCGACGAGGAGCCCGACGCCGGCCGAATCGACGGTGAAGCCGTGGGCGACGAGCGTGGGCGCCGTGGCGTAGTCCACGGCGGCGCGGACGCCGAGCCGCAGGCGCGGCGCATCCAGCTCGAGGCCGAGGCCGACGGCCAGGCTGGGGGCGAGGTCGGCGCGGAACCGGATGAGCCCGTCGTGCTCGCGCACGAGGCGGCCGGCCGGGACGAACGCGCCGATGCGCGGCGCCAGGCGCAGCTCGAGCTGTTGCGCGCGGGCGGACGGTGCGGGGGCGAGCAGCGCCGCCCCGACGAGAGCGGCGCCCACCCGAACCGGCATTGACAGCCCCGCGCGCTTCCTCGACATTCCCCACCCTTATGCTGAAACCCACGCGGGACGAGTTCGTCCATCTCGCACGGGACGCCGCGCTCGTCCCGGTCTGGCGCGAGTTCCTCTTCGACGTCGACACCGCCGTCACCGCCTACGCCAAGCTCCGGCAGCCGCCGTTCGGGTTCCTGCTCGAATCGGTCGTCGGCGGCGAGAAGTGGGCGCGCCACACGTTCCTCGGCACGGCGCCGCGCGAGGCGTGGCGGATCGAGCCGGGCGGCCGCGCCACGCGCCGCTGGACGCCGGCCGACGGCTGGGGGCCGCCCGTGCCGAGCGACGACCCGCTCGGCGAGCTCGACGCCATGCTGCGCGCCCGGCGGCTCGCCCGCATCCCCGGGCTCCCGCGCTTCGTCGGCGGCGCCGTGGGCTACCTCGGCTACGACGTCGTCCGCCTCATCGAGCGGCTCCCGGCGCCGAAGCCGGACCCGCTCGGCGCGCCGTGGGCGCTGCTCGTGCTCACGGACACGCTCCTCGTCATCGACAACCTGTTCGGCCGGGCGCTCGCCGTGGCGACCGTCGACGTGACCGGCGCCGACGCGCCCGAGCTGCGCCGGCGATACGATGCGGCCGCGGAGGCGGTCGACGCCATGGTGCGGCGGCTCGCCGAGGCGCGCGCGCCGGCGCCGCTCGACCTGAGCGAGTCGGTCGCCCCGACCGCCACCAACAGTAGTTACACGCGCGAGGCATTCGAGGCGCACGTCGAGCGGATCCGCGACTACATCGCCCGGGGCGACGCGTTCCAGGTCGTCCTCAGCCAGCGACTCGGCGTGCCGCTGGAGGCGGAGCCGTTCGACCTGTACCGCGCGCTGCGCTCGCTGAACCCGTCGCCCTACCTCTTCTTCCTGGAGCTGGACGACCTGACGCTCGTCGGCTCCTCCCCCGAGGTGCTGGTGCGCGCCGAGGAAGGGCGCGTCGTCGTCCGGCCGATCGCCGGCACGCGTCGCCGCGGCAAGGACGACGACGAGGACGCCGCCCTCGTCGCCGACCTCCTGGCGGACGAGAAGGAGCGGGCCGAGCACCTGATGCTCGTCGACCTCGGCCGCAACGACGTCGGCCGCGTGGCCCGCTTCGGCACGGTCAAGGTCCCCGAGTTCATGGCGATCGAGAAGTACAGCCACGTGCTGCACCTGGTCAGCCAGGTCGAGGGCGAGCTCCGCGACGGCGTCTCCGCCGTCGACGTCTTCCGCGCCTGCTTCCCCGCCGGCACGGTGAGCGGCGCGCCGAAGATCCGCGCCATGGAGATCATCGACGAGCTGGAGCCGATCGCGCGCGGCCCGTACGCCGGCGCCGTCGGCTACTTCGCCTACGGCGGCGAGGCGATGGACACGGCGATCGCGATCCGCACGCTCGTGGCCCGCGGCGGCGAGGCGTTCGTGCAGGCCGGCGCCGGCATCGTCGCCGACTCGAACCCGGCCGCGGAGTTCGAGGAGACGCTCGCGAAGGCCCGCGCGCTGCTGCGCGTGGTCGATTCCGCCCCCCGTCCGGCACCCGGCGCCGACCGGTAGCCCGCCGCCGGCACGCCCGCTGTCACAATCGCGCTTCTTGGCACGTTGTATCGCGCAAGGCGGAAACCCTCGGATCGCCCTTGACGCCGCAACGCAGCGGCCGCTATTGTGGCGCCCGACTGCGCCAGAACATTCAGCGATCTAGGCTATCCCCGCGACTGCAGCGGGTCGGCCGCGTGCGACGGGCGCCGCATCGCCCATTGTCACGGCCGACTGCGTCTGTTGGCACCCATCCCCTCTGGACGGAGGACTGCATGCACGTAACGACACGCCGCGGTGGCGCGTGCGCGTTCCTCGTCGCTCTGCTGATGGCGGTGTTTGTCGGCCCGCTGGCCGCGCAGCAGACGACGGGGAAGGTGGACGGTCGCGTCCTCGACGCGGCGACGGGGCAACCCCTCGTCGGCGCGCAGGTCACGATCGTCGGCACCACGCTCGGCAACATCACGGACCGGACCGGCTACTTCTTCATCAACAACGTGCCGGCCGGTCTGCACAGCGTCGAGGCGCAGTACATCGGGTACCGGAACGTCACCATCACCGACCAGCGCGTCCTCGCCGGGCAGACCGTGACGCTGACCTTCCAGCTGCCGCAGGAGGCGGTGGCACTGGAGGCGATCACGGTGCAGGGCGAGGCGAACCCGCTGGTGCCGCGGGACCAGACGTCCTCGAAGGCGGTGACCACGGGCGACGTGGTCGACGCGCTGCCGGTGCCGGATGTGCGCTCCGTGGTCGCGCTCCAGCCCGGCGTCGTCGAGACGAACGACTTCCGCGGGCAGGTGATCCGCGGCGGCCGGCCGGGTGAGGCGGCGGTGTACCTGGACGGCGTGCTGGTGCGCAACTTCAACACGGGCGCGCAGGGGAACCTCACGCTCCAGACGAACGCGGTCGAGGAGGTGGACGTGCTCCTCGGCGGGTTCGGCGCGGAGTATGGGCAGGCGTCCTCGGGCGTGATCAACCTGGTCTCGAAGGGCGGCTCGACGAACTGGACGGGCGCGCTCTCGTTCGAGACGGACCAGGTCACGATCGGCAAGAGCTACGGCTACAGCCGGGCCGAGGCGAGCATCTCCGGCCCGCTCCTCGGCGAGAAGCTGGGCTTCACGCTGGCGGGCACGGCGATCGGGCAGGAGGACGCGCGGCCCACCTTCATGGGCGCCGACGCCGGGATGATGCCGTACCAGGACTACCGGACCGGCGAGACGAAGATGATTCCGATCACGCCGGCGAAGTACTTCCGCGAGACGCCGGACTACGACACGTACGTCGAGGGCACGGACACGGTGCGGCTGCGCCACTACGAGGAGATCACCGGCCTCGGCGACAAGAAGCCGTACAACAACGGCGACGAGTACAACCTGAACCTGACGTTCCGCGGCGCGCCGACGAAGACGACCCGCTTCAACGTGGGCGGGACGGTCATGCGGAAGCAGCGGCGGTTCTTCAGCAACTCGTTCATCGCGCGGCCGGAGGCGCTGGCCGGGCGGCGGGACAAGAACTACCTGGTGCGCGCCGGGCTGGACCAGGTGCTGTTCCAGGGCGCGGACAAGGGCGCCACGCTGCACCTGAACGTGGCCTTGCAGCAGGACCAGGCGTACCAGGGGAACCTGGGCGAGACGCTGGCGGACACGCTCGCGATCCTGAAGGGCGACAAGTACCCGATGAAGGGGGACTTCCTCGGCTTCACGTTCGCGGACTTCAAGTTCCCGTTCGAGGGGAAGTACACGCTCGCCAAGTTCCTCGAGCGCTTCCACGCGATGCAGCAGGATCCGTCGCTCAGCTACCTGGTCCCGTTCGAGGCGCTGATCAACCCGGCCACGGGTGAGCCGTACACGGAGGCCGAGGCGACGAACCTGTACCAGGCGCGCAGCACGGCGGACAACCCGTACGGGATCAACGAGTTCACGACGACGGGCTTCTCCGGCTTCGCGTACCGGCAGGAGCGGACGCTCTCCTTCCGCGGCGACCTGGACTGGCAGGCGAACCGCTACAACCGCATCGGGCTCGGCACCGAGGTCTACAAGAAGAACCTCGACTACGTCGGCGGCTCGAGCTTCGCGGCGGACGCGCTCGGGACGATCAGCACGACGTCGTCGGCCTTCCAGAACGTCTGGACGGCGAAGCCGACGATCGCGGGCTTCTACGCGAAGGACAAGCTCGACCTCGGCGAGATCGTCGTGGAGCTGGGCGCTCGCCTCGACATGTTCTCGAGCGACGTGAGCTACCCCGTGCTGCCGGGCTTCGTGCTGCCGACGCGCGATGCGCAGACGGGCGAGCTGATCCAGCCGCAGTTCGAGAAGCAGAAGACGCAGTGGCAGCTCAGCCCGCGCCTGGGCGTGGCGTTCCCGGTCACGGACAACACGCAGTTCCGCCTCTCCTACGGGCACTTCACGCAGGTGCCGGCGCTGAACTTCCTGTTCGGCGGCACGCTGCTCGACCTGAACAAGACGAACGCGAACTCTGTCTTCGGCCGGCCGATCAAGTTCGGGCGCACCATCGGTTACGAGTTCGGGGTCACGCACTCGTTCGACCCGATGACGGTGCTCGACATCTCCGGCTACGCGCGTGAGAAGCAGGGCGACATCGCGTTCCGGGTGCAGAACTACACGCTGCCGGGGCTCGGCATCCGACCGGTGAAGGTGCTGACGAACGCGGACTTCGGCTACACGCGCGGGCTCGACGTGCGGCTCAGCCGCCGCATCAGCAACTCGGTCGGCGTGCAGCTCAACTACAGCTACCTGACGTCGCAGGGGACGGGCTCGGATCCGACGGGCTACGTGGGCTCGATCGGCCGCCTCGTGGACCCGGTCACGGGCGCGGAGGTGCCGCCGCCGGAGTCGACGATCCCGACGGACTTCGACCAGCGGCACAAGTTCTCGGCCTCCGGCGCGGTCACCACGCCGAAGGACATCGCCGCGGACAACCCGGTGGCGAACGCGCTGCTGAAGGACCTGAACCTGACGCTCGCGTTCCGCGCGGCCAGCGGGCTGCCGTACACGCGGTCGAGCGATCCGGGCGCAACGATCGGCACCGGCCAGACGTTCCTCGAGCCGCTGAACTCCTCGCGGCTGCCGTGGACGTATGACCTGAGCGGCCGCCTGGGCCGGCAGTTCACGGTCGGGCACAACACGTTCCTGGCCTACATCGACGGCCGCAACATCCTGAACCGGAAGAACATCCTCGACCTGTTCACGGGGACGGGCTCGCCGACGAACCCGGGGATCAACTTCGTCAACCAGAACACGAACGAGGCGTCGCGGATCCCGGGCGTGGACATCGTG
>JADGGV010000116.1 GCA_019689775.1 Gemmatimonadota bacterium | reverse complement strand
AAGGGGGCTCGGGGGGGGGGGCGCCCCCCCCGCCCCCACGGGGCGGGGGGGGGGGGCGCCGGGCGCGCGGGCGGGGCGCGCGCTCCAGGCGCGCGTGGTGGACCGCTTCATGGATCGGGTGACGGAGCGGC
This sequence comes from Gemmatimonadota bacterium, assembly GCA_019689775.1. Classification (GTDB taxonomy): domain Bacteria; phylum Gemmatimonadota; class Gemmatimonadetes; order Longimicrobiales; family RSA9; genus JADGGV01. The sequence continues at coordinate 9,116 of JADGGV010000116.1, read as the reverse complement.
TGCGACTGGACGCCTCGCAGCGGCGCCGACTCGAGGACGTCCTGCGCCAGAACGAGGGGCGTCGCCGCGCCCTGGCGCGCGAGGCGGGCGCGCTTCGTCAGCAGCTGACCCAGGCGGCCGACGATCCCGGCGTCTCGGATGCGGAGCTCCAGCGGATGCTCGACCAGATGGCCGACTTGCGGCGCCGGGAGCTCGACCTGTGGCGCGATGAGCAGCACGCGCTCGCGACCGTGCTGAATCCACGGCAGCGCGCGCGCTTCATGGTGATGCGACTCCAGTTCACGGAGATGGTGCAGCGGGCGCGGCGCGAGCGGCGGGGCGGCGCGTTCGGCGAGCCACCCTCGTGACGACGCCGGGCCGGCCGCTGCGCCGGCTCGCACCCTCATGCTTGCCCTTCGCGGCTGTCGGCGGCTAGCTTCCGACCGACCCGATGCGTATCCGGCTGCTCTTCTTCGCCCTGTACCGCGACCTGGCGGGAGTCCCCGAGATGGAGCTGGAGACGCGCCCCGGCGCGACCGCCGCGACCATCGTCGAAGAGCTGCGCCGTGCCGGCGGCGGGCTGGCCCGACTCCCCGAAACCCCCGCCGTCGCCGTCAACCGCGAGTACGCCCCGCTCTCGACCGTCCTTCGCGACGGCGACGAGCTGGCCTTCCTTCCACCCGTGGCCGGAGGCTGACCGTGCGGGCCTGGGTGACACGCGATCCAATCGACGCCGGGGCGCTGCTCGGCGCGGTCGGCGCGCCGGCCGACGGAGCGGCGCTCCTTTTCGTCGGTACGGTACGCGACCACAACGACGGCCGCCCGGTCGTCGGCGTGCGCTACGAGGCCTACGTCGAGATGGCCGAGCGGGTGCTCGGCCAGATCGCGGCCGAAGCCGCCGCACGGCTCGGGACGGACCGCCTCGTCGTCGTGCACCGGATCGGTGAGCTGGCGGTCGGCGAGGCGAGCGTCGCCATCGCCGTCTCGAGCCCGCACCGCGCCGAGGCCTTCGACGCCTGCCGCTTCGTGATCGAGGAGATCAAGCGCCGGGTCCCGATCTGGAAGGAGGAGCACTACGCCGGCGACGAGGCTCCGCGCTGGTTGGCCGGCGCCATCCCTCCGATCCCGGAGGCGCGGCCGTGAGCGACCTGCTCGGGCAGGCCGCCGCCACGCGCAAGGCGGCCGAGGTCGCCCGCGCGGCGAGCGCCGGTCCCGCGATGACCGACGGCTTCGGCCGGCGCATCGAGTACCTCCGCATCTCGGTCACCGACAAGTGTAACCTCCGGTGCGTCTACTGCATGCCCGTCGAGGGGCTGCCGTGGCTGCGCCGGGACGAGATCCTGACCTACGAGGAGATCGCCGAGATCGTTCGCGTCCTGGCGCGCATGGGGCTGCGCCGCGTCCGCCTGACCGGTGGCGAGCCGCTCGTGCGCCGCGACCTCCCGGCGCTGGTCGAGCTGCTCGCCGCGACGCCGGGGATCGAGGACATCGCGCTCTCCACGAACGCCGTGCTCCTCGCCGATCTCGCCGAGCCGCTCCGCGCGGCCGGCGTCCGGCGCGTCAACATCTCGCTGGACTCGCTCCGCCCGGAGCGGATCGACGCGATCGCCCGCCGTCCGGGATCCCACGGCCGCATCATGCGCGGGATCGAGGCGGCCGAGCGCGCCGGCTTCGCGCCGATCAAGGTGAACTGCGTCGTCATGCGCGGGCGGAACGACGACGAGCTCGCGGACTTCGCCCGCATGACGCTGACGCGACCGTGGCACGTCCGCTTCATCGAGGTGATGCCGCTGGCGGAGAACCTCGACGTCTCGGCGCGCGAGTTCGTGTCCGCGTTCGAGGTCCTGGAGCGGCTCCGCGCGATCGGGGAGCTGGAGCCCGTCGCGGGACCGGAGGGAAACGGCCCGGCGACCTACTTCCAGTTCCCCGGCGCCGCCGGCACCGTCGGCGTGATCACGCCGATGAGCCACAACTACTGCGAGCGCTGCAACCGGATGCGCCTGACCGCGAACGGGCAGCTCCGGCCGTGCCTGTTCGGCGACCTTCAGTTCGACCTGCGCGGGCCGTTGCGCCGCGGCGAGCCGCTGGAGCCGGTCGTGCGCGCCGCCCTTCACGTGAAGCCGGAGCGACACCACCTGGTGCAGGGGAGCGCCGCCGGCTCCGGCGGCCTGCTCGCCCTCTCGCAGATCGGCGGCTGACCGCGCCCGCGCGCCGCACCGCCCCGTCGTCCGCCTCCCGCGCCGCGAGGCCACCGTCGGAACTCGCTGATCCGCGCGTCCCCGCGCCGACTGTCACGCGTTGACAGCCCCGAAGACCCCCCGTAGTTTGCCCCGGCTCCACTGCATGGACTCCGGACAGCGGGTGTGGACATGGTCGAGAAGATCACCGTGGTCGGCGCGGGGAACGTCGGCGCGACGACGGCGCAGCTCCTGGCCCTGAAGGAATTGGCCCGGCAGGTGGTGATGGTGGATGTGGTCGAGGGCGTGCCGCAGGGGAAAGGGCTCGACCAGTGGGAGTCGGCGCCCGTGCACGGCTTCGACACGCGCGTCGTCGGCACGAACGACTACGCCGCCACGGCCGGGTCCGACATCGTGATCGTCACGGCCGGGATCGCACGCAAGCCGGGGATGAGCCGCGAGGACCTGCTCCGGACGAACGCCGACATCGTGCGCGACGTCTCCGCGAAGCTCAAGACGTCGTCGCCGGAGGCGATCGTCATCATGGTGTCGAACCCGCTCGACGTCATGGCGTACGTCTGCAAGGAGACCACGGGCTTCCCGCGCGAGCGTGTGGTCGGCATGGCGGGCGTGCTCGACACGGCGCGCTACCGCTCGTTCATCGCCATGGAGCTGGACGTCAGCGTCGAGGACATCCAGGCGCTCGTGCTCGGCGGCCACGGCGACACCATGGTGCCGCTCGCGTCCTATACCACGGTGAGCGGCATCCCGCTCCGCCAGCTCCTCCCCGAGGACCGCATCGCCGCGCTCGTCGATCGCGCCCGCAACGGCGGCGCCGAGATCGTCTCCCTGCTCAAGACCGGAAGCGCCTACTACGCGCCGGCCGCGGCCGCCGTCCAGATGGCCGAGGCCATCGTCAAGGACAAGAAGCGCGTGCTGCCGTGCTCGGCCTGGCTCGAGGGCGAGTACGGCATGCAGGGCCTCTTCCTCGGTGTGCCGGTCAAGCTCGGCCGCCGCGGGATGGAGCAGGTCATCGAGGTGGAGCTGACGGCCGAGGAGCGGGCGGCGCTCGGCCGGTCGGCGGACGCCGTCCGCGAGACCATGTCGCTGCTCGGCTGATCCGCAGGCAACGCCACAGGGAGTCAAGATGCGTCGCGTGCTGTCGCTTTGGGACTCGTCGGTCGGAAAGAAGATCGTCATGGCCGTCACCGGCCTGATCCTCATCCTCTTCGTCCTCGGCCACGCGTTCGGCAACCTCAAGGTCTACCAGGGGCGAGAGGCGTTCAACCACTACGCCGAGGGGCTGCGCGCATTCGGCGCGCCGCTCCTCGCGCCGAGCCAGGCGCTCTGGCTGGTGCGGATCGTCCTCATCGTCTCGGTCGTCCTCCACATCTGGGCCGGCGTCCAGCTCAACCTCCGTAGCCGTGCTATGCGCCCGCGCGCGTACCGCAAGTACCAGCACCTGGAGTTCGCCTTCGCCTCCCGCACGATGTTCTGGGGTGGGCTGCTCATCTTCGCGTTCGTGACGTACCATCTGCTCGACTTCACGTTCGGCCCCGCGAACCCCAGCTTCGTTCGGAGCGACCCGTATCACAACTTCGTGGCGAGCTTCCAGGTACCCTGGATCGCCGGCGCCTACATCCTGGCGATGATCCCCCTGGGCTTCCACCTCTACCACGGCTTCTGGAGCATGCTCCAGACGCTCGGCGCGAACAACCCGCGCTACAACGTGTATCGGCGCCCGACCGCCTTGGTGCTGGCCTGGGCCATCTTCCTCGTCAACATCTCGTTCCCGCTGGCCGTCCAGCTCGGGTTCGTCCGGTAGGGGGCGGAGGCGCACATGGAGCTCAACGCGAGGATCCCGGCCGGGCCGATCCAGCAGAAGTGGGACAACCACCGGTTCAACCTGAAGCTCGTCAACCCGGCCAATAAGCGCCGGCACGACATCATCGTGGTCGGATCGGGGCTTGCGGGCGCCTCGGCCGCCGCCACGATGGGCGAGCTCGGGTACAAGGTCCACTGCTTCTGCTTCCAGGACTCGCCCCGCCGCGCCCACAGCATCGCCGCGCAGGGGGGGATCAACGCGGCGAAGGATTACACGAACGAGGGCGACAGCATCTGGCGGCTGTTCTACGACACCGTCAAGGGCGGCGACTATCGCGCGCGCGAGGCGAACGTCTACCGGCTCGCACAGATCAGCGTCAACATCATCGACCAGTGCGTGGCGCAGGGCGTGCCCTTCGCCCGCGACTACGCCGGCTACCTCGACAACCGCTCGTTCGGCGGCGCGCAGGTCTCGCGCACCTTCTACGCGCGCGGCCAGACCGGCCAGCAGCTCCTGCTCGGCGCGTACCAGGCGCTACAGCGCCAGGTCAAGCTCGGCAACGTCAAGATGTACACGCGCCATGAGATGCTGGACCTCGTCGTCGTCGACGGCGCCGCTCGCGGCATCGTGACGCGCGACCTCGTCACCGGAGCGATCACGTCGCACGTGGCCGACGCCGTCGTGCTCGCCACGGGCGGTTACAGCAACGTCTTCTACCTCTCCACGAACGCCCGCGGCTGCAACGCCACGGCGATCTGGCGGGCGTACAAGAAGGGCGCCGGGTTCGCCAACCCCTGCTTCACGCAGATCCACCCGACGGCGATCCCACCGCACGGCGAGGGGCAGTCGAAGCTCACGCTGATGAGCGAATCGCTGCGGAACGATGGTCGGGTGTGGGTGCCGAAGACGCCCGGCGACAAGCGACCGCCCAACGAGATCCCCGAGAGCGAGCGCGACTACTACCTCGAGCGGCTCTACCCGAGCTTCGGCAACCTCGTCCCGCGCGACGTCGCCTCGCGCCGGGCGAAGGAGATGGTCGACCAGGGGAAGGGCGTCGGACCGAGCGGCATCGGCGTCTACCTCGACTTCCGCGACGCCATCCAGCGCCTCGGGCGGACGGTCATCGAAGAGCGCTACGGCAACCTCTTCGATATGTACATGAACATCACGGGCGAGAACCCGTACGAGGTGCCGATGCGGATCTACCCGGCGCCGCACTACACCATGGGCGGCCTCTGGGTGGACTACAACCTGATGAGCACGATCCCGGGCCTGCACGTGATCGGCGAGGCGAACTTCTCCGACCACGGCGCGAACCGGCTCGGCGCCAGCGCGCTCATGCAGGGGCTGGCCGACGGCTACTTCATCATCCCGCTGACGATCGGCGACTACCTCGCGACCGCGAGGCCGGCCAAGCTGGACGCGAGCCACCCCGCGTTCCGCGAAGCCGAGGCGGCCGTGCGTGAGCAGACGCGGCGCCTGCTCTCCATCAACGGCTCCCGCACGGTCACCGAGTTCCACCGCGAGCTCGGCTCGATCATGTGGAACTACTGCGGGATGGCGCGCACCGCGCAGGGGCTCGAGAAGGCGCTCGACCTGGTCCGCGACCTCCGGCAGCAGTTCTGGGAAGACGTCAAGGTCCCGGGCGACTCCGGCAACATCAACATGGAGCTCGAGCACGCCTCGCGCGTCGCGGATTTCCTCGAGCTCGGCGAGCTGATGTGCCGCGACGCGCTCCACCGCAACGAGTCCGCCGGCGGCCACTTCCGCGAGGAGTACCAGACGCCGGAAGGCGAGGCGAAGCGCAACGACGAAGAGTTCGCCTACGTCGCCGTCTGGGAGTACGCCGGCCCGGATGCGCCCCCCGTGCTCCACAAGGAGCCGCTCGAGTTCGAGTACGTGCACCTCGCGCAGCGGAGCTACAAGTAGAATGAACCTCACGCTCCACGTCTGGCGCCAGAACGGCCCCGCCGACGAAGGTCGCTTCGTGACCTACCGCGTCGAGGGGGCCAGCGCGCATATGTCCTTCCTCGAGATGCTCGACCACCTCAACGAGCAGCTCATCAAGAAGGGGGAGGATCCGATCGCGTTCGACAGCGACTGCCGCGAGGGGATCTGCGGCATGTGCGGCTTCATGATCAACGGCGAGCCGCACGGACCGCTGCCGGCCACGACCGTCTGCCAGCTCCACATGCGGCACTACCAGGATGGCGACGAGTTGTGGCTGGAGCCGTGGCGCGCCGCCGGCTTCCCGGTGATCAAGGACCTGGTGGTGGACCGCTCGGCGTTCGACCGGATCATCGCGGCCGGCGGCTACATCTCGGTGCGGACGGGGAGCGCTCCCGAGGCCAACTCGACCCGCGTCCCGAAGATCAACGCCGACGCGGCCATGGACGCGGCCGAGTGCATCGCCTGCGGCGCCTGCGTGGCCGCCTGCCCGAACGCCTCGGCGATGCTCTTCACGGCGGCCAAGGTCGCCCACCTGGCCCTGCTGCCGCAGGGCCAACCGGAGCGCTACCTCCGCGTGGTGGAGATGGTCAATCAGCAGGATGCCGATTTCGGCCACTGCACGAACCACGGCGCGTGCCAGAACGCCTGCCCGAAGGCGATCAGCACCGACTACATCGCCATGCTGAACGGCGACCTCCGTCGCGCGAAGTTCCGCCGCCCGACGGACCTCGACTGAAGCGCGGCGCGGTCGGGCGCCTGGACCCTGGTCGGGTCCGCGGCCCCGAGCCCGCGCCGCCCGGACAACCTCGATCTCGATCGGAGGGCGTATGCCCGAGGGTGTGGAAAACGCGCGCGCCGCGCGCGCCGGTCTCACGGTGGCGTTCATCATCCTGGCGGGGATGGTGCTCTGGCTGCTGAGCATGTCTGTCCTCGGCCCGAACTACCGGGCCGTCCCCTGACCGGGCCGCGCCGCGAGGCTCGCCGGCGGCGCGGCCTCCGCAGGCGGCGCCGCTGCCGCGTTCATGACGTGAACGGGCCCGGGTGCCGCGCGGCACCCGGGCCCGTCGCATCGCCGTCCGGCGGCGTGCCGCAACCGCTCGCTCGCCCCGCCTACAGCTTCGGCAACGTCACGCCGCGCTGCCCCTGGTACTTCCCGCGGCGCATGGCGTACGTCACGGCCGGCGCTTCGTCCCCCTGGAAGAAGAGCAACTGCGCCAGCCCCTCGTTCGAGTAGATCTTCGCCGGCAGCGGCGTCGTGTTCGAGATCTCCAGCGTCAGGTGCCCCTCCCACTCCGGCTCCAGCGGCGTGACGTTGACGATGATCCCGCACCTCGCGTACGTCGACTTCCCCACGCACACCACCAGCACATCCTTCGGGATCCGGAAGTACTCCAGCGTGCGCGCCAGCGCGAAGGAGCGCGGCGGGATGATGCAGTGATCGCCCCGAATGTCGACGAACGAGCGCGGGTCGAACGCCTTCGGGTCCACCACCACGCTGAACACGTCCGTGAACACCTTGTACTCGTCGGCGACGCGGACGTCGTAGCCGAAGGAGGAGACGCCGTAGCTGATGACGCCCTCGCGTACCTGCTCGGCGGCGTACGGCTCGATCATTCCATGCTCTTCCGCCATCCGGCGGATCCAGCGGTCGCTCTTGATGGCCATGGGAACGGTGGGGATCGGGGTCGGGTACTTGCAGGAACACCAAAACGCGGCAAGATGCGCCCGGAGCGCGCCTGCGGCAAGGCGGGCGGGCGCTTGACACCCCGCGGGGGGGTCCGTACTTTCCCGCGGCATTTCCACGTGAACGTTTTCACAAGCGCTGGAGCGGCTTTTCCCGATGCTCGAAGCCTACGCGCCGATCCTGGTCCTGCTGGCGATCTCGGTGCTGAACGCGGTGGGGATGGTGGTGGCTTCGCACTTCTTGGGGCCGATCCGGCCGACGCCGGTGAAGCGGTCGCCGTACGAGTCGGGGATCACGCCACTGGGGGACACGCGGGAGCGGTTCTCGGTGAAGTTCTACATGGTGGCCATCCTGTTCATCGTCTTCGACCTGGAGACGGTGTTCCTGATTCCGTGGGCGGTGTCGTTCCGTACGCTGGGTCTGTTCGGCTTCGTGGAGATGCTGATCTTCATCGCGGTCCTGGTCGTGGGGTTCGTCTACGCGTGGAAGAAGGGAGCCCTGCAATGGGAGTGACGGACCGAGGTGGGAAGCCGATGTTGCCGGTGGCGGAGACGGGGGGCGGGTCGTGGATCACGACGCGCCTCGACGACGTGGTGAACTGGGCGCGTCGGAATTCGCTCTGGCCGATGCCGTTCGGGACGGCGTGCTGCGCGATCGAGATGATGGCGACGGCGGCGTCGAAGTACGACCTGGCGCGGTTTGGGATGGAACGGATGTCGTTTTCGCCGCGGCAGGCGGACCTGCTGATCTGCGCGGGGCGGGTGCCGTACAAGATGGCGCCGGTGCTGCGGAAGATCTGGGATCAGATGCCGCAGCCGAAGTGGGCGATCAGCATGGGGGCGTGCGCGTCGTCGGGCGGTGTGTTCGACGTGTACTCGATGGTGCAGGGGATCGACACGATCATCCCGGTGGATGTGTACGTGCCGGGGTGTCCGCCGCGGCCGGAGGGGCTGATCTACGGGATCCTGCTGCTGCACGAGAAGATTCGGGGCGAGTCGGTCTTCAACCGGGAGCTGCACGAGCGGCTGCGCGCCGAGGATGCGGAGAAGGTCGGGCGGCCGAACCTGCCGCCCGAGGTCATCGACAACATCACGCTGCCGTTCGGCAACTCGACGAAGCAGAATCGGGTGAGCGGGCTGGTCTCGACGGCGTCGCTCTCCCGGCCGACGGACCGACAGCCGTAGCCTATGGCGGACGAATTCAGGAAGGGGCTGGAAGGGCTGGAGGCGGGGCCGGAGGCGAGCCCAGCCGAGGGGATGGCGGCGGCGACGCCGTCGGGTGAGCCGACGCATCCCTCGATCGTCGCGCTCCGGGAGCGGTTCGGGGATGCCGTGCTGTTCTGGGAGGTGGTGGCCGGGGACGAGCACGTCGTCTTCGTGCGGCCGGAGCGGATCGTCGAGATCATGCGGTTCCTCAAGGAGGACCCGGCGCAGCGGTACGCCTTCCTGAGCGACGTCACGGGCGTGGACTACGGCGGCGGTCGCCCGCTCCAGGTCGTGTA
>JADGGV010000115.1 GCA_019689775.1 Gemmatimonadota bacterium | reverse complement strand
GGGCCGCATGGATCTCCTCCTCACGTTCGTCGTCAGCTTCCTGCTCGGGATGCGCCACGCGACGGATCCTGATCACATCGTCGCCGTCAGCACGATCGTCAGCCGCGAGCACTCGGCGTGGCGCGCGAGCCGGATCGGCGCGCTCTGGGGTGTCGGCCACACGCTCACGATCTTCCTCGTCGGCGGCGCGATCATCCTCTTCAAGCTGGCGTTCAGCGCGCGCCTCGGGCTGTCGATGGAGTTCACGGTCGCGCTGATGCTGATCGTGCTCGGGGTGCTGAACCTGCTGGATGTGCAGGCCGCGCCGTCCCCGCTGGCGACGATGCGCCCGTTCTTCGTCGGCATCGTCCACGGCCTGGCGGGCTCGGCGGCGGCCACGCTGCTCATCCTGCCGCTGATCGACGACCCGCGCTGGGCGGTCCTCTACCTCGTCGTCTTCGGCATCGGCACGATCGGCGGGATGGCGCTCGTCACGGTCGCGATCGCCGCGCCGGCGGCGCTCGTCGCCACGCGCGTCGCCGGGATGCAGCGCTGGATCCGCACCGCGTCCGGCGCCGTCAGCCTCGCGTTCGGCGCGTACCTCGCCTACCGCGTCGGCTTCGTCGACGGGCTCTTCACCGCCTCGCCGCGCTGGACGCCGCGGTAGCCGCCGCGCCGCTACTCCCGCAGCGCCACGACCGGATCGACCCGCGCGGCGCGGGCGGCCGGGAGCGCGCTCGCGAGGACGGCGAACGCGGCGACGACGAGGGCGAGGACGCCGAGGGCGTGCGGCTCGAGCGCACTGGCGTCGGCGGCCAGGCGGCGGAGGAGCGGGGTGGACAGGTAGACCCCGGCGACGCCGATCGTCGCGCCGACCGCGGCCAGGCGGGCGCTGCGCCGCACCACCAGCCACGCGATGCGCGGGGCCGTCGCCCCGAGGGCGACGCGAACGCCAAGCTCGCGCTCCCGCCGCGCGGTGTCGAACGCCATGACGGAGAAGAGCCCGACGGCGGCGACGGCGCCCGTGACCACGGCCAGCACGGCGATGATGATCCCGAACCAGCGGAGCGGCTCGGCGGCCTCGTCCAGCGCCGCGGTCAGCGGTCGGGGCTCGGCGGGCGATGCGCCGGCGAACGCGGCGCGAAGCGCGGCGGCGATGCCGGCGCGATCCGAGCCCACGGCGGCAGGGGTGCTCGCGCCGCCCGCGGCCCCGGCGCTCCCCGGGGGCGCTGCATTGCCGGCGTCGCCCGCGAGTGCGTCGCGCCGGGCGCCGGCGGCGGTGCGGATCGTCACGTCGGCGACGTCCGGCGGGTGCTGGAGCGCGGAGAGGAATAGGACCGGCGTCGTGTCGGCGCCGGCGCCCAGGCCGCGCGCCCGCATCCGCTCGACGACGCCGAGGACCGTGTACGGCGGCGCGTCGACCGGGCCGGGGAGGATGATGCGACGGCCGATCGGGTCGCCGTCGAACCACTGCTCGGCGAACGTGCGGTCGATGATGGCGACGCGGGGCGCGCCGGCGCGGTCGTCGAACCGGAAGTCGCGGCCGCGCAGGATGCGCGCGCGCAGCGAGTCGAAGTAGCCGGGGCTGACCGCCTGGATGCGCACCGTGGGCAGGCGGTAGGGCACGCCGATCGCGCCGATGGAGCAGCGGCATTCCTCCATCACCGCGTCGCGCGGGGCGAGGCCGAGCCAGGCGCCCGCGCTGGCGATGCCGACCGCGTCGACGCCGGGCTGCGCCCGCAGCCGCAGGAGCGCGTCCTCGTAGCGGGCCGCGAGCGCGCCGCCGCGCTCGTGCGGCTGGACGCGCGCCACGATCACGCCCGTCGGGTCGAAGCCGGAGTGCGCGGCGCCGAGGATCGGCGTCGAGGCGCGGACGAGCACGCCGGCGGCGGCGAGGAGCGCGATCGTCGCGGCGACCATGAGCGCGCCGAGCGCCGCGCGGACGGCCAGCTCGCCGCGGCCGGCGGTCACGCGCGCGCCGCCGGCGAGCGCGCCGCGCAGGTCGGTGCGGCGCCAGGCCGCGGCGGCCGGGAGGAGCGAGAGCGCGAGCGTGAGCGCGGCCGGGACGGCGACGAGGAGCGCGCCCAGCGGAACGCCGGGGGCGGGCTCGAGGCGGAGCAGCGCGGCCGGCCACGTCGCCTGAAGCAGCCGGCGGCCGATCGCGACGACGGGGACCGCGGCGGCGAGCGCGACCGCGACCGCAACGCCGCCCTCGCGCAGGAGCTGTAGCACGACGCGGCACCGCGGCGCGCCGAGCGCGCCGCGCACCGCCATCTCGTGGCGCCGCGCGGCGGCGCGGGCGGTGAGCAGCACGCCTAGGTTCACCGCGGCGACCCACGTCGCGACCGCGGCGAGCCCGAGCGCCAGGCGGAGGAGCGCCTCGAGCGCGGCCGCCTGCGACTCCGCCGGCCCGACGGCCGTCGCCCGCCAGCGGATCCCGAGGTCCGGCCACGGGACGCGCGCGAGCGCGATGCTCGGCCGGAGACCCGGCAGCCACGACGTCGCCAGGCGGAACAGCCCCGCGACGGCCGCGGCCGCGCCCGCGCCGACGCCGAGCGAGAGCACGACCGCCGCCGTGAAGCCGCCGCCCCGCCGCACGGTGCGGCGCAGCCGGTGGAGCGGCCGCCATCCCTCCGGGAGGTCCGTGTCCGTCCCGCTCGCTCGCGCCGCGCGCCGCATCGTCCGACCTCCGCGCTCCGGGGTGGTTCGCCCGAGATCAGCCGCCCGCCGCCTCCAACGCCTCGCCGGCTTCCGCCCAGCGCTCCAGCGCCGCCTCGAGCCGCGCCTCGACCGCCGTCAGCTCCTCCTTCAGCACGCCCGCGCGCCGGGCGCCCTCGCCGCTCGTGTACAGCGCCGGATCCTCGAGCTGCGCGCGCAGCTCCGCGAGCCGCGCCTCCAGCCCGGCGACCTCCGCCTCCGCCTCCAGCACCGCCTGCCGCAGCGCGCGCGGCGCCATGCGGGCGGCCCTGCGCTCCCGCTCCCGCGCCTGCGCCCGCCGCTCGCGCTCCCGCGCCTCCTCGCGCGCCGCCGCGGCCGCCCGCGCCTCCTCCGCGGCGCGCGCCGCGCACTCCGCCTCCCACTCCGCGAACGTGCCCGGGTAGTCCGTGATCCGCCCGCCCTCCAGGGCCCAGACGCGCGTCACGATCGCGCGGAGCAGCCCCCGGTCGTGGCTGACGAGCAGCACCGTGCCGTCGAAGTCCTCCAGCGCATCCTCCAGCGCCTCGATCGACTCCACGTCCAGGTGGTTCGTCGGCTCGTCCAGCAGCAGGAAGTTCGCGTGCTCGAGCATCAGCATCGCCAGCGCGACCCGCGCGCGCTCGCCGCCGGAGAGCGTGTCCGCCCGCCGCTGCACCTCGTCGCCGGAGAAGCCGAAGCGCCCGAGGTGGCCCTGCACCTTGCCGCGGTCCCAGAGCGGGCGCAGGTCGTGGATCGCCTGGAAGAGCGAGACGTCCGTCGGCACCTGCGCCAGGTCCTGCCGGTAGTAGGCGACGTCGACCGACGCACCCACGCGGAGCACGCCGCCGTCCACCGGGCGCACGCCGGCGATCGCCTTCAGCAGCGTCGACTTCCCGGCGCCGTTCGGCCCGACCAGCCCGACCACCTCGCCTCGCTCGATGCGCGCGCTGAAGCCCTCGAGCAGCGTGCGCCCGCCGACGACGAGGCGGACGTCCTCCGCCACCAGCACCTGGTCGCCGCCGCGCGCCGCCGGCTCCAGCCGCAACGCCATCGCGCCGTCCTCCGTCGGCGGCGGGCTGAGCCGCGGCAGCCGCGCGAGCCGCGTGCGCCGCCCCTTCGCCTGCCGGCTGTTCTGCCCGGCGATGTTGCGGCGGATGTACTCCTCCTCCGCCGCGATCACGCGCCGCTGGTTCTCGTACGCCCGCTCCTGCGCCAGCCGCCGCTCGGCGCGCTGGCGCACGAAGTCCGCGTAGCCGCCCGTGTACGCCACGGCGGTGCCGGCCTCGAGGTGCAGCACGTGGTCGACGACGGCCGCCAGGAACGCGCGGTCGTGGCTGATCAGCAGCACCGTCGCGTCCAGGGTACGCAGGTACTCCTCCAGCCAGCGCGTCGTCTCCAGGTCCAGGTGGTTCGTCGGCTCGTCCAGCAGCAGCACGTCCGCCGGCGCGACGAGCTGCCGCGCCAGCCCCAGCCGCCCCAGCTCCCCGCCGCTGAGCTGCCCGATCGGCTGCGTCCGCGCCGCCGCCGGGTCGAAGCCGAGCCCGTGCAGCACCGCGTCCACCCGCGCCGCGAACGTGTAGCCGCCCTCGCGCCCGAAGCGCTCCAGGTCCCGGTCGTACCGCGCCAGCAGCTCGGGCGACGCCGCCTCGCCCAGCTCCCCGAGCCGCGTCGCCTGCTCGTGCAGCGATGCCTCCAGCGCCCGCAGCTCCGCGAACGGGCTCGCCGCCGCATCCCACACCGTCGTCGAGCCCGGGAACTCCCGGTGCTGGTCCAGCAGCGTGAAGCGCAGGTTCGCCGCGCGCGTCGCCACGCCCCGCGTCGGCGCGAGCGCGCCCGTGATCACCTTGAGCAGCGTCGTCTTCCCCGTCCCGTTCCGGCCGACGATCCCCCAGCGCTCGCCCTTCGCGACCGTGAACGTGACGTCCCGCAGCAGCGTCGTCGCGCCGAACTCGACGGCGACGCCGGAGAGTGCGATCTGAGTCATGCGCGGAAAGGTAGCGGAGATGGCCGGCGGGAGGCAGGGCGCGGCGCCCGGGGCCGAAGGATCCGGCGTCACACGGCGATGCGCGGCTCGGGAGCGGCAGCGTCCACGATCGCGGCGCAAGGGAACCGGGCCGGGTCCGGTGGGCCGCCGAAGCGGCCGGACCGGCCCGGAATCTCGCGGGATCCTTGATTGCACGACGGAAGGCTTTTCGCGCGGGGGGAGAGCGTGGCGGGAGGTGTTCCGGAGATACTAGCCGCGGACGCTACCCCGCGGCCGACAGATCCCGCGAGATCCGTCCTATGCCGTCCGGGCCAGGAGCGCCTCGATCTGCGACAGCAAGACCGCCGGGCGCACCGGCTTCGTCACCACCACATCGCATCCGGCTCGCAGCGCGCGCTCGTGCTGCTCCGGCCGCGACGTCGCCGTCAGCGCCAGGATCGGGATCTGCTCCGTCGTCGGATCCCGCCGCAGCGCCTCCGCCGTCCGCCAGCCATCCAGCACCGGCAGCAGCAGGTCGAGCACGATCAGATCGGGCCGCGTCTCCCGGGCCATCGTCAGGCACGCCTCGCCGTCCGACGCCTCGTACACGCGCCGGCCATGGTGCTCCAGGTAGGCCCGCAGCACCAGGCGCGACTCCGGGTGGTCGTCGACGATGAGGATCGCGCCGGCCGGGTCATCCATGCGTGTGACTCTCTCGTTTCTCGGGAGCGCTCGGTCCGGCTTCCGGCGCTTCGCGAGCCGCGCGGCGGGCCGGACCCCACCGTCCGGCCCCGCCGCCGCTCGCGCCCCGCGCCGGCAGGGCGCCCAACAACCCTTACTTCACCGACTGCGTGCCCGCATCCATCGCGGCGATCGGCTTCCCGGCCGCCGGGCTCTCGATCACGAACACCACCCGCCGGTTCAGCTCCGCACCCGGGTCGTCCTTCTTCGCACCCTGGACCACCTGGCGGGTCTCGCCGTAGCCGACCGTCTTCAGTTGCGCCTGGATCCCCTTCTGCATCAGGTAGGCGCTCACCGCCTCCGCCCGGCTCGTCGACAGCCGCTTGTTGTACGCCGACGAGCCCGCCGGATCCGCGAAGCCCTCGATCGTCACCGTCGCGCCCGCATAGTGCTTCGAGACGATCTCCGCGAACCGGTCCAGCGCCGCCGTGTCCTCCGGCCGCACCGTCGCATCGTCGAACGCAAAGTGCACCGGCAGCGCGAACTGGAGCCCCTCTTCCACCGCCGCGATCTTCGCCCCGAACTCCGTCCGCATCGCGTTCAGGTCGTTGCGCAGCGACGCCAGGTCCGCCGCCAGCTTCTCGTCACCCGCAATCCGCTCGGACCGCTCCGCCTGGAGCGCCGCCGCCTGCGCATCCAGCCCCTTCCGCACGAACCCCTTCGTGGCGCACCCACCCAGCGCAAGAGCGCCGGCCAGCAGCGTCGCCGTCGTCCTGAGGGTCGTTCCCATGCATGCCTCCAAATCCAGAGAGATCGACGTCCTTCCCGTTGCCGGCCGTGAGCCGGGTTTCGGCCTCTCCCTTAGGCGAAGACCGTGCCCGTTCCATCGGCGTCCTCGGGGTGGCCATAAATCGTTCGTAGAAGGCTACTTGCATTGCCTGGTCGCCGCCGGCCCCCGCCGCCCGCGCCGGCGCGAACGCCGGAAGGGCGGGGAAGAATTCGGCAAGAACGGGGGGCGAATGCGGATTTTTTCGCGCCACTACTGGGTTTTCGCGCTTTCGGCGAAAAATCGGGGAAAATTTCCCCGGTCCCCGGCGAAGAGGCAGGAATCGACCGGTGGCCGCGCGGGCGCGTGAGCGAGGCGTCGGCCGGGCGCGGACGTGGGGCCGGGGCGGGCGCTAGCGAGGCCGGTGCAGGCGGAGATCGATGGCCTTGAGGCGGTCGAGCTCGTCCTGGAGAGCCTTGATCTGGGCGTCGCGGCGGCGGATCTCGGCCTGGAGCTGGGCGACGGCCTGGCGCTGCTCGCCGAGGCGGCCGTCGAGGGAGTCGACGCGGGCGGCGAGGTGCTGGAGCGAGTCCTGGCGCTGCTCGGCGGCGTTGCCGAGCCGCTGGATCTCGGCGAGGAGGCGGTCGAGGCGGCGGGCCTGGGCGGACTGCTCGGACGTCGGGTGGAGGCGGGTGAGCCGGCCGAAGTACTCGCGGGCGGCGGCGGGGTCGTAGTGCGGGCTGCCGGGGAGCGCGTAGACGAGCCCGATCTGGAGGAGCGCCTCGTCGTCCTTCCAGAGGGAGGGGTTCGACTCGAAGGCGCGGATCATCTCGTCGGTGCGGCCGGCGGCGGCGGCGCGGTGGAAGCCGTTGCTGGCGCAGGCGGTGATGGCGACGAGGGCGAGGAGGCCGACGGCGGCGCGCGTCTTCATCGGGAGGCCTCGGCGATGGAGGGGCTGGCCTCGGCGATCTCGAGGCTGGCTCCGGGGAGCGCGAACTGGAAGCAGCCGCCGCCGCCGGGCGCGTCCCGCACCCAGATGGCGCCGCCGTGGGCGTCGACGATCTCGCGGCAGATGGCGAGGCCGAGGCCGACGCCGCGGCTGCGGGCCTTGCGCGCGCCGGGCGACTGGTAGAACCGCTCGAAGATGCGCTCGCGGTCGGCGGGCGGCACGCCGGGGCCGCAGTCGGACACGGAGACGACGGCGACGCGGGAGCCGCCGAGCCCGCGGGGCGCGACGTCCTTCCAGCGCTCGGGCGGGAAGCCGTCCGGGCGGTTGCCGACGAGGTCGACGTCGATGCGGATGACGCCGCCGTCGGGCGAGAACTTGATCGCGTTCTCGATGAGGTTGTCGAGGACGCGGAGGATGCGCTCGGCGTCGCACTCGACCATGACGGGCGCATCGGGGAGCGCGGTGACGATCTCGAGGCGGGACTCGGCGAGCGCCGGTGCCGCGGCCTCGGCGGCGTGGCGCACGAGGGCGAGCAGGTCCTGGCGCAGCATCTCGTGCTCGACCGCGCCCGCCTCCATGGCGGAGAGGTCGAGGATCTTCGCGATCATGCCGGAGAGCCGGTTGCCGGACTGGAGGTTCAGCTCCAGCAGGCGGCGCTGCTTCGGCGTCAGCTCGCCCGCCAGCCCGTCCAGCAGGATGCGGCTGGTCTCCTGCATCGACGCGAGCGGCGTCTTCAGGTCGTGCGACACCTTCGAGAGGAAGTCGCGCTTCATGCCGTCCAGCTCGCCCAGCTTCGCCATCATCCCGTTGAAGTCGCGCGCCAGCCGGCCGAACTCGTCGCGGCCGCCGCCCTCGAGGCGGAAGCCGAAGTCGCCCTCGGCGGCGCGGTGCGTCGCCTGCTGGAGCCGTCGGAGCGCGCGCAGGATCGAGCGGATGATCCACGCGGCGACGACGACGCTGAGGACGACGGCCGCGGCGGCGATCCCGAACGACACCCGCTCCGCCTCGCGCGCGGCGGCCGCGGCGAGGTCGAGCCGCCGCCGGATCGCCGCGCGCGAGGCGTCGCCGAGCTTGCGCGACTGGGCGCGCAACGCGGCGACGGCGTCGAGCACGCCGCGCAGCTCGTCCGCCGCGCGGTCGCGGTCCCCCCGCACGACGGCGTCCTCGAAGCGCGCGGCGCTGTCCGGGAACTCCGACCAGAGGCGCCGCAGCCGCGCCAGCTCGAGCGCCTCGCGGTCCGTCAGGCGACGCGGCGGCGTCGCCGCCACCGCCTGGCCGAACTCCGCCGCCGCGCGCGCGAACGCCTCGCGGTAGCCCGCATCCCGCGTGACCTGGAACTTGCTCGCCGTCTCCTCGAGCCGCTCGAGCGCGTCGAGCTGCCGCGCCGCGTCCAGCTCGAGCCGCGCCGACAGCCCCGACAACTCGTGCGCGGTCGAGACCGCCCGCTGCGTCGTCCGCACCTCGTACGCGATCACCACCACCAGCAGGAGCACCAGCAGCCCGAACGCGCTGGACAGCTTGACCGCGACCCTCATACGTCCGGCTCGTCGGGAGCGTACGCCCGCAACCGGCTGCGCAGCGTCTTCACGTCCATCCCGAGCCGGCGCGCCGCCTCCGTCTTGTTGTTCCCCACCAGCTCGAGCGTCTTCAGGATCAGGCGCCGCTCCGCCTCCGCCGCCGTGATCCCCAGCGGCAGCACCAGCGTCGGCTCGCTCCCCGGCGCGTTCGCCCGCAGGTACGGCGGCAGGTGCGCCGCCTCGATCCACCCCTCCCGCGCCACGATCACCGCCCGCTCGATCACGTTCCGCAGCTCGCGCACGTTCCCCGGCCACGAGTACGCCGCGAGCCGCCCCTCCGCCTCCTCCGACACGCCCTCCACCGCCGTGCCGTGCTTCTGGTTGAACTCCTTCACGAAGTGCTGCACCAGCAGCGGCAGGTCGTCCATCCGCTCCCGCAACGGCACGAGCTGGAGCTCGAACACGCTCAGCCGGTAGTACAGGTCCTCCCGCAGCCGCCCCTCCCGGATCGCCTTCGACGGCGAGCGGTTCGTCGCCGACAGCACCCGCACGTCCAGCTCCGTCTCCTTCTTCCCGCCCAGCCGCCGAACCCGCCCATCCTCCAGGATCCGCAGCAGCTTCGGCTGGAGCGACAGCGGCATCTCCCCGATCTCGTCCAGCAGCAGCGTGCCGCCGTTCGCCAGCTCGAACACCCCCGCCCGCGCGTGAATCGCCCCCGTGAACGCCCCCTGCTCGTGACCGAACAGCTCGCTCTCGATC
>JADGGV010000114.1 GCA_019689775.1 Gemmatimonadota bacterium | reverse complement strand
AATCCGCCGCGGGGGCGGGGTGTTTTTAAAACCCCCCCGGGCGGGGGGGCGCGGGCGGGCGCCCCCGCGCCAGTCCTTCCCGACGGAGGAACGCGGTCAATGGTACGTAACCGACGGATGCGCTGGGCCTTGCCGCTTCTGGCGCTGGTGCTGTGCGCGGGGACGCTCTCCGCCCAGAGCACGCGCGAGAAGTACGAGGCGATGCAGCGCAGACAGAGCGCCTTCAACCTGGGCGCCGAGGAGAACTTCACGTACAACGTCAACAACTGGCTCTGCGGCGATAACAACCGCGGCGAGATCTGCACGAACACGTTCGGCAGCACGACGGGCGGCGGCGGCTACTGGCCGGCCGGGACGGGGAACCAGTACGTGTTCTCCGCGGGGCTCCAGTGGGCCGCGCGCGACCCGCTCGACCCGACGAAGTTCGCGGCGGCGTTCTGCTTCAACGTGGGGGCGGGGAACGCGGCGTGCCGCGGGCTGAGCCCGGTGTACCACTCGGACAGCCCGGAGGATTTGGCCAACTGGCCGGACGCCTGCTACCTCTACAACCCGCAGACGGGTGAGCGGGTGCAGGCGCTGTCTCAGCTCGACACCTGCACGCGCTACTGGGACGGCGACCCGTCGTCGACGGTGCCCGGCGGGCATCCGCTCGGGATCGAGGTGACGCAGCACTCGCTGGCGTTCACGCTGACGGGCTTCCGCGACATGCTCTTCTTCATCTTCAAGCTGAAGAACGTGTCGAACACGCCGCAGTTCCGGCAGGCGAACCCGAGCGCGCCGCCCGAGGGGTGGACGATCAAGGACCTGTACGTCGCGTTCGGCACCGACCACGACGTCTCGTTCACGCAGTCGGGGGAGAACTTCGGGACGTTCGTGCCGTTCCTGCGCAACGATGCGAACGGCAACCCGATCCCGATGTTCCTGGGCACGATCTGGCAGTCGGACTTCGTGACCACGGACTTCACGCCGTACCCGCAGTGCGGCTTCTGCTCGAACCCGGGCTTCGTGGGCAGCACGTTCCTGCGCTCGCCGTACAACACGACGGGCGACACGATCCGCACGAACACGGCGGGCGTCGTGCGGGTCATCCCGCCGATCTCGCGGGAGGAGCTCGAGCCGCTGCGCCTCGCCGCCGCGAAGGGGGACACGGTCGCGGCGCGGGAGCTGACGAAGTACGAGATCGGCCAGAGCTTCGCCTCGCTGACGACGAACGGTGCGCCGTTCCCCGACCCGAGCAACGCCGCGCAGGCGTGGCGCTACTACTCGGGGAACCTGAACCCGCAGGAGGCGTCGCAGGTCGCGGGGTCGCCGCCCGGGTTCGGCTACGTCAACCAGCCGTCCCCGAACGATACGCGCCTGTTCCATGCGACGGGCCCGATCACGCTGGCGCCGGGCGACTCGGCCGACATCATCGTCGCGCTGGTGGCGGCTGCGCCGGTGTTCGTTTCCGGTGTGACCTTCGCGCAGGGGAACGACATCCCGCACGGGCTGCCGGGTGACACGGCGCGCATCATCGAGAAGCTGATGGGCCGCGGCGTCGAGGGGACGGCCTACCCGTCGCTCTTCAAGGCGGTGCTGGATGCGCGGCAGTTGTTCGCGACGAACTTCCTGCTGCCGAGCCCCCCGCCGGCGCCGACGGTGACGGTGATCCCGGGGAACCACGAGAACACGGTCGTGTGGAGCGACGAGGCCGTGAACTCCACGGACCCCTACGCACCGATCGCGGCGGAGCGCGGCATCCCCGGCTTCCGCGAGAAGGACTTCGAGGGCTACCGCGTGTGGCGGAAGGTGCGCCCGAACGCGCCGTGGGAGCTGATCGCGCAGTTCGATCTGAAGAACGGGATCGGCCCCGTGGTCACCCCCGTGGATACCGTGATCAACCAGGAGGGGCAGGTCGTCGTCGTGAGGGCGGACACCGCCGCGTTCTGCGGGACGAAGACCTCGGAGACGACGGAGAAGGTGTCGTGCGCCGTGGACACCGGGCTCCAGTTCACGCTCGTGGACCGGGGCGGCACGTTCCCGCACCCGGAGCAGGGCCCGGGGCTGACGAACGGCGTGACCTACTACTACGCCGTGACGGCGTTCGACATCAACAGCCCGTTCGCGCCGGGGGGTAGCTCGCTACAGTCCGGGCAGCGCCTGAGCGCCGCGCCGCAGGCGGTCGGCGGCGCCGCGGGGACGCCACGGTCGAACGCGAGCAATCTGGCGCTCGCGGGCTTCACGGCGGCCATGGTCGGTGGCGGAAAGACGCTGGATCCGAATGCCCCGATGCCGACGATCGATCCGGCGAAGGGGACGTTCAGCGGCCCGATGCCGCCGACGGACCTGTTCACCGCGCAGTTGGCGGCGTTCGTGCCGCGGCTCGCGCCGGAAGGCACGGTCAGCGTCACGATCGACTCGATCAAGCTGGAGGTGAAGGACGAGGCGTACCAGACCTGCAGCGGGAACGGCCTGGGCGTCTGCTTCGGCACCTACTACACGGTTGACGGGGGGCCGGGGCACGTCACGAAGGGCGTGCAATACCTCCCGCTGCCCGTCTGGGAGTCGTTCGGCGAGCCGGCGACGCTGGAATCGGAGATCGCGCGCGGTTCGATCAGCAGCGATCCGCAGAACGCCTCGCTCTTCAACCTCGACCCGAACAAGGTCGGCATGACGCTTACGGCGACGGCCGGCTTCCATCAGGCGATCGAGAGCTCGGTGATGGAGGGCCAGCGCGGACGCCGTGGGCTGATTCAGGGCTACGCGCCGGGCGGCTCGCGGTGGTTCAGCGGGGACAACGAGACCGTGGCCAATCCGACGGTCGGCGCGCGCTCGGGCCAGCTTCCGGGCGTGGCGGTGATCGACAAGCCGGTCCACGACATCTCGAACGTGCTGTCGCCGGAGCTTCCGGTCCGTGACCGTGGGACGACCCAGTACCTCTATTACTTCGGCGGACCGCTGGCGCGTGCCGCGGATGTGCAGTTCACCTGGCAGGCCGACGGGAAGGTGGAGGTGCAAGACCTGACGCACAACGTGCCGGTGCTCTTCAAGCCCGACGCGCAGGCGGCCTACGGGTTCTTCAACGAGTGCGATGGAGACGGCATCCTGACGTGGTACGATGCCTTCTGCATCCCCGGCATCGCGGAGTTCTGGGGCGAGTTCGATCCGCAGCCGATGGTGGATCACGCCGTGCTGCAACCGGTGGCCGTCGGGAACGCGGCCAAGGGCGGCACCGGGAGCGCGACCGCGCCGACGGGCATGGGCTTCGGTCTCTGGATCGACGGCGAGCCCTACGTCTTCCAGATGGAGGGGAACTCGTTGCCGGCTCCGGGCACGAAGTGGACGCTTCGTACCTACTTCGGGACCGTGGAGGCCGACACCGTTCGGACGGCTGACGGCCTGGACGTCCGGAACTACACCTTCGAGCCTGCGCCGCGCTCGGCGACGGTGCCGGGTCTGCGCTACGAGGTGACCTTCACCGGCAAGACGCAAATCGCCGGTGAGGCGGACGTGAAGAACGTGCACACGGTGCCGGATCCGTTCATCGTGTCGGACGCGTTCCAGACGAACACGGCGAGCCGGCACATCCAGTTCGTGAACCTGCCGGACAAGGCGACGATCCGGATCTACTCGCTGTCGGGCGTGCTGGTGACGGCGCTCCAGCACGACGATCCGACGGGCGGCGGCACGGAGAACTGGGATCTGCGGAACCGGAACCACCAGTTCGTGGCGTCGGGCGTGTACTTCTACCACGTGAGCACGCCGGACGGGAAGAGCAAGGTGGGCAAGTTCACGATCATCCAGGCTCCGAGCCAGACCTCGGTACCGACGACGAACTGACCTCCACACGCCACCGTGCCTCCGGCGCGCCGCCTGGCGCGGCGCGCCGGAGGGCGGGCGAGAGAACGGAGAAGCGAGATGAAACCAACGAGGATGCGACTCTCCGCGCTCGCGGCGGCCGCGCTCGCCCTGGTGGTGGGGAGCGGACGGGCTTGGGCGCAGGGGGTCGAGGAGAACCGGAACAACATCGGGTACGGGACGAAGGCCGGGGAGTTCCTGCTCATTCCGGTGGGCGCGCGCGCGACGGCGCTCGGGACGGCGTACTCGGCGCTGGCCGACGACCCGAGCGCGCTGTACTGGAACCCGGCGGGTGCGGCGCTGGTGAAGCAGCCGGCGGCGAGCCTGTCGCGGCTCCAGTACATCGCCGACACGAACTACACGTGGGGCGGGCTGGTCGTGCCGCTCGGGCTGGGCACCTGGGTCGTGGGCGCGCAGTTCGCCGGCTTTTCCTTCGGCGAGCAGGAGATCTACACGGAGGATCAGCCGGAGGGGACGGGCTCGCTCTACAGTAACAGCATGTTCATGGCGGGCGGCACGCTGGCCATGAACGTGACGGACCGCTTCAGCTTCGGCGGTACGGCGAAGTTCGTGCAGGAGAGCCTGTACAAGACGAGCGGGAGCACGATCGCCTTCGACATCGGCAGCAACTACCACACGACGGTGGCCGGGAAGCCGTTCCGCGCCGCGTTCAGCATCCTGAACCTGGGTGGGAACATCAAGGTGGACGGCTCGGCGCTGGTGCGGTCGATCGACAACCCGGACCCGAACCAGCCGCCGCGGCAGGACCAGGCGCACCTGACGGCGGAGAGCTTCGCGCTGCCGGTGATGTTCAAGGTGGGGCTGGGCTGGGAGGCGGTGAGCACGGCGACGAACAGCCTGTGGCTGAACGGCGAGTTCTGGCAGCCGCAGCAGAACAGCACGTCGACGGCGGTGGGCGCGGAGTACACCCTGCACCCGTCGGGCTCGACGGGCGTCAGCCTGGCGCTGCGCGGCGGCTACGCCTATGAGCCGGACCGCTCGTTCACGGGCGCCGGCGGCGTCGACTTCAGCGACAAGGGGAGCGACGGGCTGACGTTCGGCGGCGGCGTCGGGTACCGGCCGTCCGAGAAGGGCTTCGGGCTGAGCATCGACTACGCGTACCGGAACATGGGGTTCCTCGGGAACACCAACATGTTCAGCGTGAGCGTCACCTGGTAGCCGACGGGCGGCGTTCTCCGGTCCCGTAGGACACCGTACGCCCCGGTGGACCCCGTGGTCCGCCGGGGCGTCGTCGCATCGGAGTCGTGCGGGCGCCGGCGGTGCGGTGACTGGTCGCGGCGCACGCGGGACCTACGCCGGCCGCGGTTCAGCCGATGGGGGCCGGTTCGTCCCGTCCGGTGCTCGCTCCGTCGCCCGTTCCGGGGTCGCCGGCCGGCTCGGCGCGGCGACCCGGGCGGGCGGCATCGGCCGGGGCCGGTCCCCTCCCCGGCGCCGCGGTTTCCGGGCGGGGCGGCTTCCTCGCCGGGATCCCGCGCGACAGGGGGCGGGCACCTTCCGGAGCGTTGGGCCGTATAAGAGGGATTCCGCCACACAGGATCGTCCGTACAAGGAGGGGATCGATGCATCTCGTGCTCGCGCTCGCGGTCGCGGTGCAGGCCGCGGCCGGCGCGCCGTCGCGGCCGGCGCCCGCGGCGTCGACAGATCGGGCGCCGCACTCCGCCCAGGAACCGGGAGCGGATACGAGCCAGCTCGTGCTGTACCGGTACTGGCGGAGCCCGAACCTCACGGCGCTCGTCGGCTTCGTGCGCATCCCGCTCGGCCGGCTGACGTTCTCGCCGGTGGCGAACGGGAACACGCAATCGGCGACGTACGCGGTGCGGCTCACCTTCACGGATGACAAGGGGAACGTGCTGCACCAGGAGCGGTGGAGCCGGCAGGTGGTGACGCCGAAGGGGCCGATCCCGGCGACGGCGGTGGCGGTGGAGAACCTGGCCGTGGACTTGGTGCCGGGCGCGTACCGGCTGGACATGGCGGTGGCGGACTCGGTGACCGGGGACAGCGTGCATCTGTCGCGGCAGGTCACGACGGCGGCGACGAAGCCGCTGGTCGGGGACCTGCTGCTGGCGAAGGAGATCCGCCGGCTGCGGGAGGGGGAGAGCGCGGCGCCGGGGCAGCTTCAGCGGGGGAACGTGCTGATCACGCCGGACCTCCAGCGGGTGATCCCGGCGAACCAGCCGTCGCTGGCGCTGTACACGGAGGTGTACCCGCCGGCGGGGCGGGCCGACACGACGGCGACGGTGACGCTGGTGCTGGACGGCGAGAACGGCTTCCACCAGGAGCGGCCGATCGGACGCCGGCGGTACCCGGCGGGGGGTGGGCTGGAGATGCTCCAGCTTCCGCTGGGCGGGATCCGGCCGGGGCCGTACACGCTGAGCGTGCGCTTCGGCTACCCGGACACGACGTTCAGCACGCAGCAGTCGTTCACGGTGGTGCCGGCGGTCGAGGCGCGGGCGGTGGGCGGGCTGTTCGACGGGAAGACGGAGGCGCAGATCGACAGCCTCTTCGAGGTGAGCGGGTACGTGGCGACGAAGGAGGACGTGCGGTTCTACCGGTCGCTGACGGGTGATGCGAAGCGGCGGTACCTCGAGCGGATGTGGGCGCGGCTGGACACGACGCCGAACACGCCGAACGAGGTCTACGAGCGGTACATGGAGCGGGTCGCATTCGCGAACCGGGAGTTCAAGGAGAAGACGCGGCCGGGGTGGGCGACGGAGCGGGGGCGGATCTACATCCTGCACGGCCCGCCGGCGGAGCGGTACACGCGCCCGGTGACGGGGCGCGAGGGGTACGCGCGCCCGTTCGAGGTGTGGAAGTACAGCGAGGGGCGGGCCGACAAGTACGTCTTCTACGACCAGAGCGGCGGCGGGACGTACCAGCTCGTGTACTCGACGGACAAGACGGAACCGGGGGTGCCGAACTGGGAGCGGCTCTTCGACCAGGAGACGCTGGAGTTCATCCAGAGCTTCTGAGCGACGCGTCCCGACGCGGCGGCCGGTCGGGCGCCGCGCGTGCCGAGGGAGTGGAATGTCGCGAAGCCGATCGTGGCGGAGCGGGGCGATCGCGCTCGTCGGGCTGGCGCTGGCCCCGGGCGTGCTCGCCGCGCAGGCGCCGTGCGGGGCGGGCGCCGCCGAGGCGGCGTATCGACGTGGGAAGGAGATCCTGGCGCACGGCGAGGCGAAGATTCCGTCGCCGTGGGGGATCCTGAACTTCCTCACGATCTGGGAGGACCTGCGCGGCGCCGTCGGCAAGGACTACCTCTCGCGGGCGCGCGACGCCTTCGACCGGGCGGTCGCGTGCGATTCCACGCACGCCGGGGCGGCGTCGGAGCTGGCGGCGCTGGCCGTCGCGTCGAGGGAGGGCGACGCCCTGCGCGACGCCGCGGCGGCGCTGCGCGCGGCGACGGCGGCGCCGGGCGCGCCGGCGGAGCTGTGGCTGTGGCGGTCGCGGGTGGCCGGTGCGCTCGGCGACACGGCGGTCGGCGGCTACATCGCCCGCTACCGGGCGGCGGGGGGCGATGCGGCGATGGCGCACCTGCTGGCGGCGCGGGCGGCGTTCGAGGCCGGGCGCGACAGCGCGGGCGTGCGGCAGTACCTCGCCGGGCTGGACGGGCCGTCGAAGCTGGCGGTCGAGGCGTACTACGAGGACCTGTCGCCGATCGCGCGGGAGGCGGAGCGCGCGGAGTGGGGCGCGCTGGACACCGACAGCGCGCGCGGCGAGTGGATCCGGCGCTTCTGGGCGCGGCGCGCGGCAGAGTCCGGCGTCGGCGTCGGCGAGCGGGTGGCGGAGCACTATCACCGGCTGCGGGTGGCGCTGGAGCGGTACCGCCGCACGAGCCGCCGGGAGGCGAACATCACGGACCCGGAGGCGATCCGGCTCCAGTACCACGTCGACGGGCTGGACGACCGGGGCGTGATCTACCTGTTGCACGGCGCGCCGGACACGATCATCCGGACGGTGGCCGCGACGCTGCCGAACGAGAGCTGGTACTACCGGCGGCCGGGCGGCGGCTTCATGCTGCACTTCGTGTCGCCGAACCGGACGTCGGAGTTCATGCTGTTCCCGGACCCGCTGCGCGCGCTCGGCCCGCGGCTCCAGGACACATGCCTGTCCGACCAGTGCGTGGACCGCGTGCTCGCGATCCTGGAGGATCGGGCGCCGTTCGAGCCGCGGTTCGGGCAGCTCGCGGCGCGCTATCGCCGCACGGTGATGCTGTCCAAGAACGAGCCGACACCGCAGGAGCTGGAGGCCGCGGTCCGCGACCTCGGCCTGGCCGAGCAGACGCTCGCCGCCGACGTCGCCCAGGCGACGACGCGGGCGCTGAGCCGTGACAGCTTCACGCCGGATCTGGGCGCGCCGCTGCCGTTCTACTACGACACGTACGCGTTCCGGGGGGATGGCGGGCGCACCGACCTGGTCGTCGCGCTCGCGGTGCCGGGCCGGGAACTGGAGGCCTCGCCCGGCGAGAGCGGTGTGCTCTACGGCCTGAACATGGACGTCGTGGTCACGGACACCGCGGCGGGCCGCTCGTTCCGCGCGGACTCGCAGCGCGTCTACCGGGCCGCGCAGGCGCTGGGCGCGGGCGAGAACCTCCGCGCGGTGCTCGAGCTGGAGCTGCCGCCCGGGAAGGGGTACAGCCACCACGTCGCCGTGCGGGCGGCGGGGCGGAAGGCGGGAACGGCCTACGGCGGCCCGCTCGGCGTGGACGCGTTCTCCGGCGACACGCTCATGATGAGCGACCTGGTGCTCGCGGAGGGCGCCGGCAAGGGGTGGAAGCGCGACGGCGTCGATCTCGGCCTCGTGCCGCCGCGGCAGTTCCCGCAGGGCGCGGTCATCACGCTCTTCTACGAGGTCTACAACGCGAAGCCCGAAAGCGAGTTCCGCACGACGCTGCGGGTCGTGCCGATGGCTGGCTCCGGGCTCGGCGGCGCCCTGAAGAAGCTCTTCGGCAAGGACCCGGCGCCGATCTCGCTCTCGTTCACGGAGCAGGCGCACCCGTCCGCCGCCGGCGTGATGCAGGTCGTGCGGCGCGTGGACCTGCGCACGCTCGAGCCGGGGACGTACCGCATCGAGGTGACGACGACGGGCGGGGGGGCGGAGGTGCGGCGGAGCCGGGAGTTCGCGGTGATCAAGTAGTTGCGGGAACGGTCTCCGGAGCGTGGGCTGGTCTCGAGAAACGGAAAGTTTTTAAGCCACAGAGAGCACAGGGTACGCAGAGGGGGAGAGTAAATCAATGTAGAGCAGGTGGTGGTGTGTATTCGCTTGCATCGTATCCGTCGGTTAATCGGCTGTCGCGCGTTGTTTCCATCCCTTTGGTATTTTCTCTCTCCGTAAATCTCTGTTCTGCGAAACGCCGCAGTCCGGGTCTCGGTGTCCTCTGTGTGCTCTGTGGTTTAATGGCTGTTGTTAGCCCGGGCGGTGAGCCGGAGGGACGCCCGGTGGGGGGAGGGGACC
>JADGGV010000113.1 GCA_019689775.1 Gemmatimonadota bacterium | reverse complement strand
GCCGCAGGTAGACCACCGCCCCCTCCCCCTCCTCGTCGATGCGGCGCATCGCCGCGTGGAGCTGCTCGCCGCAGTCGCAGCGCAGCGAATGGAAGACGTCGCCGGTCATGCACTCGGAGTGCATCCGCACCAGCACGTTCTTCTTGCCGGCGATCTCGCCCTTGACCAGCGCCACGTGCTCGCGCCCGTCGAGCGCGTTCTCGAACGCGATGATGCGGAACTGCCCGAACGGCGTCGGCAGCATCGCCTCGGCGACGCGGTGGACCAGCCGCTCGTGCTG
Source organism: Gemmatimonadota bacterium (assembly GCA_019689775.1). Taxonomy (GTDB): domain Bacteria; phylum Gemmatimonadota; class Gemmatimonadetes; order Longimicrobiales; family RSA9; genus JADGGV01. The sequence goes on along the minus strand of JADGGV010000113.1, from coordinate 9,064 downwards.
GAGGCGGTACGCGACGATCTGCGCCACGGTGATGAAGCGCAGGCCGTGCTCCTTGGCGAAGCGCTCCAGCTCCGGGCGACGCGCCATGGTGCCGTCCGGGTTCATGATCTCGCAGATCACGCCGGCGGGCGGCAGCCCGGCGAGCCGGGCGAGGTCGACGGACGCCTCGGTCTGCCCGACGCGCCGCAGGACGCCGCCGGGGACGGCGCGCAGCGGGAAGACGTGCCCCGGCCGGCGCAGGTCGCCGGGGCGCGTCGCCGGGTCGACCAGGAGCTGGATCGTGCGGGCGCGGTCGGCCGCGCTGATCCCCGTGGTCACGCCGAAGCGCGGGTGCGCGTCGACGGAGACGGCGAACGCCGTCCCCATGTAGTCCTGGTTCTGCTCGGTCATCGGCGGCAGACCGAGCGCCTCCAGCCGCTCCGGGGTGAGGGGCGCGCAGATCAGGCCGCGGCCATGCGTCGCCATGAAATTGATCATCTCCGGCGTCACCTTGGCCGCCGCGCCGACGAGGTCGCCCTCGTTCTCCCGGTTCTCGTCGTCGGCGACGATGACGAGCTTCCCGTCGCGGATGTCCTGGATCGCGTCTTCGACTCGGTCGAACGGCATACCGTCTCCTGGCGAGTCAGCTCCCCTCGGCGCCTTGTACCCCGCCGGTTCCGCGGCGCTTCAGGTAGTGCACGACGAACCTCCCGATCATATCGCCCTCGAGGTTCACCGGCGAGCCCGGCACAAGATCGGCCAGGTTCGTGTGCTCCCAGGTGTAGGGGATCAACGCCACCTGGAGCACGTCCGGCGCGGGCAGCCGGTTGACCGTGAGGCTCACCCCGTTGAGCGCGACGGAACCGTGCAGCACGGTCACCTCCGCGACGACCGCGGGTATCCGCACGTCCAGGAGCACGTGCTCGCCGGCGCGCTCGATCCGCACCACCTCGCCGATCCCGTCCACGTGCCCCTGCACGAGATGGCCGCCCAGCCGCGCGCCCAGCGCCAGCGAGCGCTCCAGGTTGACGCGCCGCCCCGGGGCGAAGCCGCCGAGCGTCGTGCGCGACAACGTCGTCGCGATCGCCTCGACCACGAACCCGCCCGGCGTGAGCGCGACGACCGTCTGGCAGACGCCGTCGAGGGCGATCGAGTCGCCGAGCGCGAGGCCGTCGAGCAGGCGCTCGCACGCCAGCTCCAGCCGCAGGCCGTCCGTCGTCGGCTCGGCCGAGCGCACCCGGCCCACCTCTTCCACGATCCCCGTGAACACGTCACCCCTCCGTGGACGTCGATCGGCGCCGCCGCAGCGCGATCAGCACGTCGTCGCCGAAGGCGCGCGCCCCGCGCAGGCGCCACCTCGCCTCGCCCGCCGGCCCCGGGAACGCCGGCACCCCGGCCTCGCCGAAGATCGCCGGCGCGTAGAAGAGCAGCAGCTCCTCCACCGCATCGGCCGCGAGGAGCGAGGCGCCGACGCGCCCGCCGCCCTCGACGAATAGCGCCCGCGCGCCGGCGTCGCCGAGCGCCTCGATCGCGCCGCGGATGTCGACGCCGCCGGGCCCGCGCCGCACCGGCAGCACGCGGACGCCGGCCGCCTCCAGGCGCGCGCGCCGGCCGGCGTCGGCATCGTCGGCGCAGACGACCCAGACCGGCGCGTCCTGGACCGAGCGCACGAGCCGGCTCGTGACCGGCAGGCGCGCGTCCGCGTCGAGCACCACGCGCGCCGGCGCCACCCGCGGCACGACCGGCCCGCGCACCGTCAGCAGCGGATCGTCGGCGAGCGCGGTGCCGATCCCGACCACGATCGCATCGTACCCGGCACGCAGGCGGTGCACCTCGGCGCGCGCCGCTGCGCCCGTCACCGCGGTCGGCCGCTCCGGCTCCCGCGACAGCCGCGCGTCCAGCGAGAGCGCGTACTTCAGCGTGACGTACGGCGCTCCGCGCTCCAGCACGTGGAAAAACGGCGCGTTCTGCTCGCGCGCCGCCGCCCGCTCGACGCCGCCCGTCACCGCGATGCCGGCGCCGCGCAGCCGCGCCGCGCCGCCGCCCGCCACCGGGTTCGGATCCTCCGCGGCGAACACGACCCGGGCCACGCCCGCCGCCGCCAACGCGTCCGCGCACGGCGGCGTCTTCCCCCAATGCGCGCACGGCTCCAACGTCACGTAGGCGACGGCGCCGCGCGCGCGCTCCCCGGCCGCGGCCAGCGCCGCGACCTCCGCATGCGGCCCGCCGTACTCCGCATGCCACCCCTCGCCCACCACCTCACCGTCGCGAACCAGCACCGCGCCGACGAGCGGATTCGGCCACGTTCGGCCCCAGCCGCGCTCGGCGAGCGCGAGCGCCCGCCGCATGAACGCGGCATCGCGCGCCGCGGGATCCTCGGACATCGTCAGAGGGTGAGACGGAAGGCCAGGCTGCCGAAGAAGGTCCCCTTCCCCACGAGGCCCTCGAAGCCGGTCGGCTCGGCGAGCCGCGCGGCATCGCCCCCCTGCTGCCAGCCGATCTCGCCGACCACGCTCAGGACCAGCGCGGTCCACGACAGGTCGGCGAAGGCGGAGAAGCGATCGCTCGTGAAGCCGTCCACGCGCAACGTCTGCGTGCACGCCTGCGCGCGGTTGATGCATAGGAGGTCGCGGTCGGAGATGCGCACCTCCATGTCGCTGTCGTAGCGGTCCCACCCGACGCCGAGCGCCGCCCCGATCACGAGCAGCCGCTTGCTGATGGCGCCGCGCAGGCTCAGGTCGCGGTAGCCGCTTACGCGGAAGAACGCGCTGTCCACACTGAGCGACGGGCTGCCGTACGTGATGTCGCCGATCCGGCGGTACATCCCGCTGACGGAAATCCCCGGCGTCACGAACGACTCGCGAAGAAGCCCGAGGCGCGCGCCGAGCCCCCAACCGATCGGCTTGCTGCCGAAGCCCGCCGCGGAAACGGGGACGATCCCGATGCTGCCGAGCAGGTCGAGCGAGGCGAACCCGCCGACGGTCGGCGCGAGCGTGAGGCCGTCGACGAGCCCGACCGCCACGTCGCCCGTGACGGCCGGGATGAGGAGCCGAATCTTGTCCCGTCGGTTGATCGGGGGGATCTCGAGGTAGACGGCGTTGCCGCGCACGCCGGCGCTGACCCGCGGGACCGCGCCGATCCGCTTCCCGAGCGTACTGGCCGTCCCGGCGACCGGGTTGCCGGCCGCGAAGGCGAGGCCCACCCGTGGATGGGCGATCTCGATGGCCTGGGCCGTCGCGTTGCACAGGCGCCGGGCCGAGCTGTCGCTGAAGACGACGCACTCGGCTTCCAGCCGGCCCTCGTCCTGCGCCCGGGCCGCTCCGGCCGCGCCGGCCAGGAGGGTGAACACGCAGCACAGCGTGCGCGCGGCCGCGCCGCGCGCCAACGTCGGTCGAAGCACCCGCATCGGCCCCTCCGGCTCAGATGAGGAGAACGCCCCCGTCGCCTGGCTCGAGGACGCCCAACCCCCACGCATCTTCGCCGGCGGCGCGCAGTTGGGCGGTTATGTCCACCTCGTCCTCCGCCGCTACGACCAGGATCATCCCGACGCCCATGTTGAACGTGCGGTACATCTCCTCGTCGGAGATGCCGCCCAGCTCCCGCACCGCCTCGAACTCCAGCGGCATCTCCCAGGTGGAGCGCTGGACATGGGCCTCGACGCCCTCTGGCAGGACCCGGGCCAGATTCTCCGGGATGCCGCCCCCGGTGATGTGGGCCAGTGCCTTGATCCGGCCGGCCCGCAGCAGCGGCATGACCGGGCGCAGGTAGCTCCGGTGCACCGTGAGCAGGACCTCGCCGACGGGGAGGCCGACGCCCGGGAACTCGTCGTCGAGCCCGAGCCCGAGCTTGTCGAAGAGGAGGCGGCGGAGCAGCGAGTAGCCGTTCGTGTGGAAGCCGTTCGAGGCGAGGCCGACCAGGACGTCGCCGGCCTGGACGCGATGCGCCCCGGGCCGCCGCTCCGCCTCCACGATGCCGACGATGAAGCCGGCCAGGTCGTAGTCGCCGTCGGCGTAAAAGTCCGGCATCTCGGCGGTCTCGCCGCCGAGGAGCGCGGCGCCGTTCTCCCGGCACGCCGTGGCCATCCCGCTGACGAGCGCCTCGACCGTCCCCTCGGCGAGCCGTCCCATGCCGATGTAGTCCAGGAAGAAGAGCGGCCGCGCGCCCTCGACGAGGATGTCGTCGACGCAATGGTTGACCAGGTCGCGCCCGACCGTGTCGTGCCGGCCGGCCATGATGGCGACCTTCAGCTTCGTGCCGACGCCGTCCGCGCTGGCGACGAGCGCCGGCGAGGCCACGTCGCCCGGCACCCGGTAGATGCCGCCGAACGAGCCGGGGCGGGAGAGGACCTCCGGCCCGAGCGTGTCTTGGACCAGCTCGATGATGCGATCCTTCGCGCGCCCCGCCGCCTCGCGGTCGACGCCGGCGTCGCGATAGCTCAGCCCCCGCGGCTCACTCGACGCCATGGACCCCCGCCGGCGTGGGTTGCGCGAAGGCCGTCATCTCGCGAAACGCCCGCACGCGCTCGTTCACCTCGGCGGCGCCCAGGTGCCGGAGCCGCTCGATCCCGAAGCGCTCGACCGCGAACGAGCCGAGCGCGGAGCCGTAGATCATCGCCCGGCGCAGCTCCTCGGCGTCGACCGCGCCGCAGCGCGCCAGGTACCCCATGAAGCCGCCGGCGAACGCGTCGCCGGCGCCGGTCGGGTCGAAGACCTCCTCGAGCGGGAAGCCCGGCGCGAAGAAGATCCCCTCCGGCATAAACAGGATCGCGCCGTGCTCGCCCTTCTTCACGATGACCAGCTCCGGGCCGTGGGCCTGGATCCAGCGCGCGGCGCGGAGCAGGTTGTACTCGCCCGACAGCTCGCGCGCCTCGGCATCGTTCACCAGCAGTAGGTTCACGCGCCGGAGCAGCCGGAGCAGCGCCTCGCGCTTCCCCTCGATCCAGAAGTTCATCGTGTCACAGGCAACCAGCCGGGGCCGGCGCACCTGGTCCAGCACCTCGCACTGGAGGTCCGGGTCGATGTTGCCGAGGAACACCCACTCGGCGTCCCGGAACGCCTCCGGGATGCGCGGCTTGAAGTCCGCGAACACGCCGAGCCGCGTCTCGCGCGTCTCCCGCGCGCTCAGATCGTAGCTGTAGACGCCCGACCAGCGGAAGCTCTCGCCCGGCTCCTGCACCAGACCGGACAGGTCCACGCCGCGCCGCTCCAGGAAGTCCAGCTCGTGCCGGGGAAAGTCGCTGCCGATGACGCCCACGAGCTGCACGTTCTGGAACAGCGACGCGGCGGCGGAGAAAAACGTGGCCGAGCCGCCCAGCGCGTCGTCGGCGCGCCCGAACGGCGTCTCGATCGTGTCCAGCGCCACGCTTCCGACGACCAGCAGGCTCATGCGGTCTCCTCTCGCTGCATGCGGTCCGGGGCGCTGAGCCCGAGGAGCTCGAGGCCGTTGCGCAGCACGATCTGGACGCCGCGCGCCAGCGCGAGCCGGGCGCGCCGCAGCGCCGGGTGCGGCACCAGCACGGCCAGCTCGGGGTTCCGGCTCGGGTTGCCCGCGTGGTACCAGGAGTTCACCATCCCGGCCGTCTCTTCCAGGTAGTCGCAGACGATGTGCGGCGCACGCGCCTCGGCGGCGCGGGACACCACCGCCGGAAACTCGGCGAGCTGCTTGATCAGCTCACCCTCGACCGGCTCGCGCAGGAGCGACAGGTCCGCATCCTCCACGCCGATCGACGACGGCTCCACGCCCGCCTTGCGGAAGATGCTCATCATCCGGGCGTGCGCGTACTGCACCTTGTAGACCGGGTTCTTCTCCGACTGGTCGAGCGCCAGGTCGAGGTCGAAGATCATCTGCGCGTCGCTGCGCCGCATCAGGAAGAAGTAGCGCGCCACGTCCACGCCGGTCTCCTCGAACAGCTCGCGCAGGGTAACGAACTCGCCCGCCCGCTTGCTGATCTTGACCTCTTCGCCGCCGCGCATGATGCGCACCATCTGGACGATCTCGACGTCCAGGAAGTCCGGATAGCCCAGCGCCGCCAGCGCCGCCTTCATGCGCGGCACGTAGCCGTGGTGGTCCGCGCCCCAGATGTCGATGGCGTGCTGGAAGCCGCGCCGCGCCTTCTCCCGGTGGTAGGCGATGTCTGGCGCGAAGTACGTGTACGTGCCGTCGCTCTTCACCAGCACGCGGTCCTTGTCGTCGCCGAACGCCGTCGTGCGCAGCCAGACGGCGCCCTCGGACTCGTACGTCAGCCCCCGATCGGCCAGCTCGCGCAGCGTCTCCGCGATCCGCCCCTCCTCGTAGATCCGCGTCTCGGGGTAGTAGCTGTCCATCTGCACGCGGAAGTCCCGCAGCGTCCGGTCGTGCTCCGCCTCGAGGCGCTCGACCGCCCACCGCCGCAGGAACGCGACGCGCTCCTCCGCCGACATCGCGACCAGCCGGTCGTGCGCCTCCGCGTCGACCTCCCGCGCCATGTCGACCAGGTACGCCCCGTGGTAGCCGCCCTCGGGGATCGCGGCCTCCTCCCCCATGAGCTGGCGCCAGCGCGCGTCCAGCGACTCGCCCAGCCGCTGGATCTGCACCCCCGCGTCGTTGATGTAGAACTCCCGCTCGACCTCGTGGCCGGTCCAGCGCAGCAGCGACGCGATCGCGTCACCGAGCGCGGCGCCACGGCCGTGCGCCACGTGGAGCGGTCCGGTTGGGTTGGCGGAGACGAACTCGACCTGGATGCGGAGCCGGTCCTCCGGCTCCGAGCGGCCGAACGCGCGGTCCTCCCGCAGCACGCGCGCGAGCTGCTCCCACAGCACGGCGCCCGTGAGGCGGAAGTTGATGAAGCCGGCGCCGGCGACCTCGGCGGACGCCACGCCGGCGCCCTCGAGGTCGAGGCGCGCGAGGATCTCGTCGGCGATCTGGCGCGGCGCACGGCGCAGCCGCCCGGCGAGCACCATGGCCAGGTTCGTGGCCAGGTCGCCGTGCTCCGGGTTGCGGGGCCGCTCGAGCTGGACGTCGACGCCGTCGGCGCCCAGCTCCGCCGCGACGCGCTCGAGGCGCGCGCGTAGCTGCTCCGCGGGGCTCATTCGGTGCCCGCGGAGGCCTTCGAGCCGCTGTCGCTCTTCGCCTCGGACTTCGGCTTCGACTCCGACTCCGCCGCCTTCTTGTAGCTGTCGCTGCGGTAGTCGGTGATGTAGAAGCCCGATCCCTTGAACAGGAGCCCCGCGCCCGCCGAGAGCTGGCGCTCGGCGCCCGCGCCGCACACCGGGCACTTCGCCGTCGGCGGGTCGCTGATGCGCTGAAACTCCTCGAATTCATGCCCGTTCGGGCAACGATACTCGTACGTTGGCATGGGTGTGCGTGACTCGTTCGTGCTGGTCCGCGGAATGTTACCCTCTCCCCATCTACCCCGCTACTCCGGAATAGACGCCCCACTCGGCGCGGAGCGCATCGCTGATCTCGCCCAGCGTCGCCATCGCCTTCACGGCGGCGACGATCGGCGGCAGCAGGTTCGCATCGCCCCGGGCGGCCTCACGGACGGCGGCGAGCGCGGCGGCCACCGCGGCCGGGTCGCGCCGCTCCTTCACCGCCGCCAGCCGGCGCCGCTGTTCCGCCTCGAGCGCCCGGTAATCGGGCTGCGGCACGGGCGGCGGCGGCGCCTCCTCCGTGAACGCGTTGACGCCGACGATCACGCGCTCGCCGGCCTCGACGGCGAGCTGGTGCTCGTACGCCGCGCGGTGGATCTCCTCCTGCACGTACCCGATGGCGCGCGCGGCGCCGCCCAGCTCGGCGACCCGCGCCAGGTACGCGCGGGCCTTCGCCTCCAGCGCATCCGTCAGCGCCTCGACGTAGTAGCTCCCCGCCAGCGGGTCGACGGTGCGCGTCACGCCCGACTCGTAGGCGATCACCTGCTGCGTGCGCAGCGCGAGCTTGGCCGCCTCCTCCGACGGCAGCGCGAGCGCCTCGTCGTAGCCGTTCGTGTGCAGCGACTGCGTCCCACCGAGCACCGCCGCGAGCGCCTGCATCGTCACGCGGACCACGTTGTTCAGCGGTTGCTGCGCGGTCAGTGTGACGCCGCCCGTCTGCGTGTGGAAGCGCAACCGCGTCGCGTCGTCCGAGGCGTCGTAGCGCTCGCGCATGAGCCGCGCCCACAGCCGGCGCGCGGCGCGGAACTTCGCCACCTCCTCCAGCAGGTCGCTGTGCGCGGCGAAGAAGAACGACAGCCGGGGCGCGAACGTCTCGAGCGGGAGGCCCCGCGCGAGCGCCCGCTCGACGTACTCCAGCGCGTCCGCGAACGTGAAGGCGATCTCCTGCGCGGCCGTCGCGCCCGCCTCGCGGATGTGGTAGCCGCTGATCGAGATCGGATTCCAGCGCGGCACCTCGGCGGCCGCGAACGCGAACAGGTCCGTGACCAGGCGCAGGCTCGGCTCGACCGGGTAGATGTACGTTCCCCGCGCGATGTACTCCTTCAGGATGTCGTTCTGCACCGTGCCGGCGAGGCGGTTGCGCGGCACGCCGCGCTCGTCTGCCAGCGCGACGTACAGCGCGAGCAGGATCGCCGCCGTCGCGTTGATCGTCATCGACACGGAGACCTTCTCGAGCGGGATCCCATCGAAGAGCGCCCGCATGTCCTCCAGCGTGTCGATGGCGACGCCGACGCGCCCGACCTCCCCGGTCGCGATCGCCGCGTCCGAGTCGTACCCCATCTGCGTCGGCAGGTCGAACGCGACGCTGAGCCCCGTCTGGCCGTGCTCGAGCAGGTATTTGTAGCGGCGGTTCGTCTCCTCCGCCGTGCCGAAGCCCGCGTACTGCCGCATCGTCCAGAGGCGCCCGCGGTACATCGTCGGGTAGACGCCCCGGGTGAACGGGAACTCGCCGGGCCCCCCGAGGTCCCGCGCGTAGTCGAGGTGCACGTCGGCCGGCGTGTAGACCGGCTTGACCGCGATCCCACTCGTCGTTCGAGCGGCCGCCTCCTCGCGCCCGTGCGTGTCCGGCTCCCGCGTCGCCATGCGCGTCACCCCGCCCGCGGCCCCCTCACGAGCCCGCCGGCATCTCGAACTCCACCAGCACCTGTCGCTTAAACACAACACCGAGCCCACGCGCC
>JADGGV010000814.1 GCA_019689775.1 Gemmatimonadota bacterium | reverse complement strand
CTCATCCCCGCACCCCCAGCGCCCGGTACGCCGCCTCATTCCGCCGCATCTCCCCCAGGAAGTCCCGCAGCTCCGTGCGCTCGTCGATCAGCAGGAACTCCACGCCGGCCAGCTCGGCGAAGTCCTCGAGGTGCTCGGGCGTGAGCGCCAGCGAGAAGCCGGTGTGGTGCGCGCCGCCGGCGTAGATCCACGCGGCCGCGGCGGTGTCGAGCCGAGGCCGCGGCTTCCACAGCGCGCGCGCCACCGGTAGCCGCGGCAGCGGCTCGAGCGGCTCGATCACGTCCACCACGTTCACGACCATCCGGAACCGGTCCCCGAGATCCACGATCGACGCATTCACCGCCGGGCCGGTCGCCGCATCGAACACCAGCCGGACCGGGTCCTCCTTCCCGCCGATCCCCAGCGGATGCACCTCGCACGACGGCCGCCCCGCCGCGATCGACGGGCAGATCTCCAGCATGTGCGCCCCGAGCACGGCCGGGTTCGCCGGGTCGAGATGGTACGTGTAGTCCTCCATGAACGTCGTGCCGCCGGCCAACCCGTGCGCCATGACCTTCATCGACCGCACCAGCGCCGCGTGCTTCCAGTCGCCCTCCGCGCCGAAGCCGTAGCCGTCGGCCATCAGCCGCTGCACCGCGATCCCCGGGAGCTGCCGCAGCCCGTGCAGGTCCTCGAACGTGTCCGTGAACGCGTGGAAGCCGCCCTCCCGCAGGAACGCGCGCAGCCCCAGCTCGATCCGCGCCGCCTCCCGCAGCGACGCGTGCCGCGGCGCCCCGCGCCGCAGCTCCGGCGCCAGCGCGTACGCCTCCGCGTACTCCTCGCACAGCGCGTCGATCTCCGCATCCGCGACGGCGGCCACGTGCCTCACCAGCTCCCCGACGCCGTAGCCGTTCACCGCGTACCCGAACCGCCGCTCCGCCTCCACCTTGTCCCCCTCCGTCACCGCCACCTGCCGCATGTTGTCGCCCAGCCGCGCGACCCGCATCCGCTGGCTGTCGTGCCAGGCGACGGCGGCGCGCAGCCACGTCGCCAGCCGCGCCTGCACCCCCGCCTCCGCCCAGTGCCCCACCACCACCTTCCGCCTCAGCCGCAACCGCGCGCAGAGGAAGCCGAACTCCCGGTCGCCGTGCGCCGACTGGTTC
>JADGGV010000813.1 GCA_019689775.1 Gemmatimonadota bacterium | reverse complement strand
CCGCCGATGCCTCCGGCCACGCCCGCGCCTGCCCCGCCTGCGACCTCCTCTTCTTCCCCCGCATCGCCCCCGCCGTCATCGTCCTCGTCCGCCGCGGCGACGAGGCGCTCCTCGCGCGCTCGCCCCACTTCGCCCCCGGCGTCTACAGCCCCATCGCCGGCTTCGTCGAGCCCGGCGAGTCCCTCGAGGACGCCGTCCGTCGCGAGACCCTCGAGGAAACCGGCGTCGCCCTCGCCGACGTCCGCTACTTCGGCAGCCAGCCCTGGCCGTTCCCGCACACCCTCATGGTCGGCTTCACCGCCGAGTACGCCGACGGCGAGCTCCGCCGCCAGCGCGACGAGATCGAGGATGCCGCCTGGTTCACGCGCGACCGCCCGCCCGTCCTCCCCAGCCCCATCAGCATCGCGCGCGCCCTCGTCGACGCTTGGCTCGCAGAGCCCGGTGGCCGCGCGGCTCGGTCGGCCTCCGCCGCGAGATAGTGCCCGGACTACACGCCTCTGGCGAGCCCACCACAGTCGCGGCCCTCCCGCCGATGGTCCGGATCCCTGCCGGTTGATGGAAATCGACGCAGGACAACGCTCCTTGCGCCATAGCAACGTCGACCCTGCCCGGACGCCCGGCTCGTTCACGCTGGCGACGACGCCCACGGAGTCCGCCGCGCCGGGGTCGCGCGGCAGCCCGGAGCAGGCCGCCCGGCCGATGTGGCACCGAGGAGTCGCGTGTGCTGCACGCGTACAACACATGCTCCCCATCCGTGCTGCCCGCGAAAGATCCACTCGTCACGACGTTATTTCGCCGCTTCGATCCGCTCCGGCCCCGTCATCACTCCGGGCACGCGGCTTGCGCCGGCGCCCGCCGCCCAGCGACCGAGATATGGGCTCCAGGGGCGACCCTGCGCACACCCGGGAGGCATGGTTCTCCCGGGACGGCTACCAGCGTCGCAGCCGCCTTATACCAGCGGGGAGGAGAGGATGAGCCGACTCATTCGGAGGGCGAGATCCATCGCGTTCGGCTTCGCCGCACTCGCAGTCGGTGCGACCGGTGTCAAGGCGCAGGACATCACGATCAAAGGCGATGCGCTCGCCTGCTTCGGCGTCGGATGTGTCCCGGCGCAGAATGCCGCAATTGTCATCGACGGCGTC
>JADGGV010000112.1 GCA_019689775.1 Gemmatimonadota bacterium | reverse complement strand
GCCCCCGCCCGAAGTCGGGCCCGGCGTTTCCCCGCCCCCGCAGTTCAAGCGCGTCCGTGCCCGTAACGGCGCACTCGCGTTGCGTCCAGCGCCCTACTCCTCGTCCGCGCCGCCGGTGCGGTTCTCGTACAGGTCGGCGACGTCCGCCTTCGCCAGCTCGACCAGGAACTCCGCCAGCATCCCGGTCACCGCCTCGACGTAGCGCGCGCCCTTCTCCGCCGTGGCGCGCCGCGGGTCGCCGACGCCCGTGTCCGCCGTGACCTGCGTCCAGCGCCGCGGCGTCCACGCCCACCCCGCGCGCAGCGCCGCGAGCTTCGGCGCCCGCGCCGCGCCGGCGCCCGCCTCCTCCAGGGGTAGCACGAGGTCGGGGAGGAGGTGCATCATCACGGACGTCTCCAGCTCGCCCGCGTGGTCGCCCGGCTCGTCGAAGTACGCCCGCGCGTCGGCGACCTTCCACCAGTCCACCGCGGCGATGAAAATATCCCGGTGCGGCAGCAGCTCGCGGATGATCCAGCGGAAGTCGTTTCCGCCGTGGCCGTTGAGGACGACCAGCTTGTCGATGCCCTGCGCCTCGAGCGACGCCGCGACGTCGTCCAGCACCGCGAGCTGCGTTGACGGGTTCAGGTTGATCGTCAGCGGGATGTCGAGCTGCGACGTGTTCACGCCGAACGGCACCGCGGGGAGGACGACCGGCCGCGCGCCCGCCTCCCACGCCCGGCGCGCCGCCTCGGCCGCGATCCGCTCCGCGTGCTGCACATCCGTGCCGTACGGCAGATGGTAGTTGTGGGCCTCCGTGGCGCCCCACGGCAGCACGGCGACGTCGTACGCCGTCGCCTGCACGATCTTCCAGGGGGCCTCCGCCAGAACGTAAGGACGGCCGGGCATCGATTCGGTCCTTTCCAGGAGTCGTCTTGAGCCGCACATCTTCCGACCCCGCGCCGCAGCGGTCAAGCGGCGCCGCCGGCTCCGCCGCCCGCCCGGACGCGCCCGTCCGTGCCCCCGCACCGCGCCGCCGCGCCCGCCGCTGCCGTGCCGCAGGCGACGCCGTCGCCCTCGCCGCGCTCGCGCTCCTCGCCGCCTGCGGCCGCGCCGGCGCCCACATGGACGACGGCGCCGCCGACCTCCGCGCCGCCGGCGCCGTCGCCGCCGCGCCCGGCGAGCCGATCCCCGGCCTCACGCCCGCCCAACTCGCCGAGTTCCGCGCCGGCGCCGCGCTCTTCAACAAGGTCTTCTCGCCCGCGGAGGGCCTCGGCCCGCTCTTCAACGAGAACCAGTGCAGCGCGTGCCACACCGACCCCGCGCCCGGCGGCACCGGCGAGCAGCGGCTCCGCAAGGCCACGCGCTTCCTCCCGCCGAACCGCTGCGACACGCTCACCGCCGAGGGCGGCGAGAACGTCCGCACCCAGGCGACGCCGCTGCTGCGCGCCCGCGGCATCCGCCGCGAGACCGTGCCCGCCGCCGCCACGGAACAGGCCCGCTTCACCGTGCCGTTCCTCTTCGGTCTCGGGCTCGCCGAGGCGGTCCCGGAGGCCGAGCTCGCCGCCCGCGCCGACGCCGCGGACCGCGACCACGACGGCATCTCCGGCCGGCTCGGCCGGGACAGCGACGGCCGGATCGGCCGCTTCGGCCGCAAGGCCGAGACGCCCGGCATCGCGGAGTTCATCGCCGACGCGCTGCACTTCGAGATGGGGCTCACGAGCCCGCTCCGCCCCGACGAGGGCACCGTGAACGGCCGCCCGTTCCCGCCGGGCTCGGACCCCACGCCCGAGCCGGAGGTCAGTCAGCGCCAGCTCGACCTGCTCGCCGCCTACGTCCGCTTCCTCGCGCCGATCCGCCGCGCGCCCGCGCGCGACGCCGAGGATTCCGCCACGATCGCCCGCGGCGAGCGCATCTTCCACGAGATCGGCTGCGCCGCGTGCCACACGCCGGTGCTCCGCACCGGGCCGAGCCCGGTCGCGGCGCTCGACCACAAGGCCGTCGCCCTCTACTCCGACCTGCTCCTCCACGACATGGGGCCCGCGCTGCGCAACGTCTGCGGCCGCGCCTCCACGCCCACGGAGATCCGCACCGCGATCCTCATGGGCCTGCGCTACCGCCGCGAGCTGCTGCACGACGGCCGCGCGCTCGGCATCCCCGAGGCCGTCGCCGCGCACGGCGGCGAGGCGACGCGCGCCCGCGCCGCCTTCCAGGCGCTCCCGCTCGCCCAGCGCCTCGCGCTGCTGCGCTTCCTCGACACGCTCTGACGCGAGCGGCGGGCGGGGGCGCGCCCCCCCCCCCCCCCCCCCCATACCCCCCCGGGGCGCCGGGGGGGGGGGGGCGGGGCGCCCCCCCCCCCCCCCCCGCTCCGATCGACCCGCGGGGATGCGCCCGGCCATGCCGCCCCGCCGCTCAACTCCCGCCGCATCCGGCCGATCCTGAAGGTTGGTACGCGCAGCGACGTACGCCCCGCCCGGATCTGCCGGCCGGATCGGATCGGTACCCATGTGGAAGCTACTGGCTCGCCCCGATGACGGGGTGGCCGCCTCGCCGGCGGTCGACGGCGCCGCGGATGCACACCCGGCGGTCTGGCTGCGCACGCCCGGCGGCCGGCTCTGCCTCGGCGGCGCGTGCATCCTCCTCGTGCAGGCGCTCTGGGTCGTGGCCGGCTCGCCCGGCCCGCGCGCGCTCATCGCGGGCGTCGCGGCGCTGCCGATCCCCCTCGCCGCCAGCGCCGCGGCGCTGGGCGAGGCGTGGCGCTCCGACGCCGAGCCCCGCGTCGCCCGCGCCTGGACGCGCCTCGCCGTCGCCTTCGCCTGGTTCACCCTCACGAACGATCTCTGGCTCGTCCACGAGGCCGGGCTCGGCGCCGCCCACTCGGCGTCGTGGATCGACGTCGCCTACATCGCGCACTACCCGCTGCTCGTCGCGGGGCTGCTCTCGTTCCCGTTCGCGCCCCGCCGCGGCGAGCGGCTGAAGTTCTGGCTCGACGTCGCCATCGTCATGGTCTGCGGCGGCGCCGTCGTCTGGGTCTTCGTCCTGGCGCCGCTGCTCCGCGTCGCCCGCGGCTCCGCCTGGGAGCTGGCGCTCTCCGTCGCCTACCCGGCCGGCGACCTCGCGCTCCTCTTCGGCTTCACCGTCGTGCGGCTCCGCCGCCGCGCCGCCGGCCGCGCCCTCGCGCTCCTCGCGCTCGGCGCCGGCGCCGCCGCGCTCACCGACCTGGCCTACGGCGCCGTCGTCGTCCGCGACGGCGCCTACCACAGCGGCGGCTGGATCGACCTCGGCTGGCAGCTCACCGCCTTCTTCTGGCTCGCCGCGCCGCACGCCCGCGCCTGGGAGCGCCGCGCCGGGCACACCTCGCCCGACCACGCGCGCTCCCGCGCCGCCGACCGCCTCGCCCGCGCCGGCGAGCTGAGCCCGCTCCCCTACGCCGCCGTCGCGCTCGGCTTCGGCCTGCTCCTCTACCAGCTCCGCGACGCCGCGCCCGGCGCCACCGGCGTCGTGCTCACCGCGCTGGTGCTCACCGCCCTGGTGCTCGCTCGCCAGATCGTCTCCGCGCGCGAGCTGCTCCAGCTCCAGGCCCGCTTCGGCGCGCTCGTCCAGCACTCCTCCGACCTGATCACGGTCATCGCGCCGGACACGACCGTGCGCTTCGTCAGCCCCGCCGTCGACCGCGTCCTCGGCTGGGCGCCCGACGACATCGTCGGCACCCGCCTCGCCGACCTCGTCCACCCCGACGACGAGCCCCGCCTCAAGGCGTTCGTCGCCGGCATCATGCAGGCACCGGGCAGGAGCGCCTCGACCGTCTGCCGCTTCCGCAACCGCGACGGCGAATGGCGCCACATCGAGGCCGTCGGCTCCTGCCGCGCCGACGACCCGGCCATCGGCGGAATCGTGCTGAACACGCGCGACGTGACCGAGCGCGCCGTGCTCGAGGCGCAGCTCGCGCACCAGGCGACGCACGATCCGCTCACCGGGCTCGCGAACCGCAAGCGGCTGCGCACCCAGATCGAGCGCGCCCTCGCCGAGGATGCCGACCCCGACACGATCGCGGTCCTCTTCCTCGACCTCGACAACTTCAAGGCCGTCAACGACTCGTTCGGCCACGGCGAGGGAGACCGGCTCCTCGGTCAGGTCGCCAGCCGGCTCCTGAACGCCACCCGCGGCTGCGACACGGTCGCGCGCATCGGCGGCGACGAGTTCGGCGTGCTGCTCCGCAACCTCGCCTCCCCCGACGATGCGGCGCTCGTCGCCGAGCGCATCGCCGCGGCGATGCGCCGCCCGCTCTCCAGCGATGCGCGCGAGGTCGATGTCGGCGTGAGCATCGGCATCGCCCGCGCGACGCCCGACTCCACCGCCGACGACCTGCTCGGCAACGCCGATCTCGCCATGTACGAGGCGAAGCGCAACGGCCGCGGCCGCATCGCGGTGTTCGAGCCGGGGATGCAGAGCGCGATCCGCGACAAGCTGACGCTCGAGGCCGAGATCCGCGCCGCGCTGGCCGAGGGCCAGTTCCGCCTGCACTTCCAGCCGGTCGTCGACCTCACCACCGAGCGCGTCGTCGGTGCCGAGGCGCTCGTCCGCTGGGAGCACCCGGTGCGCGGCCTCGTTCCGCCCGCCGTGTTCATCGCGGCCGCCGAGGAGTCCGGCCTCATCGTCCCGCTCGGCCGCTGGGTCCTGCGCGCGGCGTGCGCCGAGGCCGCCACCTGGCCCGACAGCGGCGCGGCGGCCGACGGCATCACGCTCTCCGTCAACGTCTCCGGCCGACAGCTCCAGGACGACTCGATCTGCGGCGACGTCGCCGACGCACTCCGCGACTCCGGCTTCCCGCCCCAGCGTCTCGTCGTCGAGATCACCGAGAGCGTCGTCATCCAGGACGACGATGCGGTCATCGAGCGGCTCCGCGCGATCCGCGCGCTCGGCGTCCGCGTCGCCATCGACGACTTCGGCACCGGCTACTCGTCGATCCAATACCTACAGAAGTTCCCCGCCGACATCCTCAAGATCGACCGCGCCTTCATCTCCGGCATCGGCGCCGGCCGCGGCGACGACGCGCTCACCCGCGCCATCGTCTCCCTCGGCGGGATGCTGTCGATGCGCACCGTCGCCGAGGGCGTCGAGGAGCCCCGCCAGCGCGACGCGCTCCGCGCCATGGGGTGCGGCTTCGCCCAGGGCTTCCACTACGCCCGCCCACTCGATTCGGCCGCGATCGCCGCGCTCATCCGCCGCCAGCGCCCCGCCGCCGTCGCCTGAACGGGGGTTGCCCGCGCCCCGCGCCGGCGTTATAGCCTCCGGATGCGCGATCCCTCGCCGCCGCGGCGCATCCGCACGCGCCGGCTCCTGCTCCGCGCCCTCGGGCCCGCCGACGCCCCGTTGCTGAAGCGCGCCCTCGACGCCAGCCTCGAGCACCTCCGCCCCTGGATGGACTGGGCCGTCGAGGAGGCCGCCGACCTCGCCGCCGTCGAGACCCGGCTCGCGCTCTTCCACGACCGCTTCCACGCCGGCGAGGAGTGGAGCTACGGCATCTTCCCGCCCGCCGAGACCGAGATCCTCGGCGCCGTCGGCATCCGCCCCGGCGAGGCGCCCGGAGTCCTCGAGATCGGCTACTGGCTGCGTCCCGACGTGACCGGGCGCGGCTACGCCACCGAGGCCGCCGCAGCCGCCACCCGCGTCGGCCTCGAGCAGCTCGGTGCGCGCTGGATGGAGATCCGCTGCGACCCCGCCAACGTCCGCAGCGCCGCGGTCGCGCGCCGCCTCGGTTACCGCCACACGCGCACGCTCCCGTCGAACGCCACGACGCCCGACGGCCGCCCGCGCGACACCATGGTCTGGGAGATCACCGCGGCGGAGTTCACGGCGCGGTGACGGCGCCCCACGTTCGCGGGCGCCCTCACGTCCGATCTCTGCCCCGCGGCGTCGCGCGACACCTCCCCCGGTTCGCCGGCCCTACTCCTTCACGCTCACCCCCGCCTTCACGTCCACGGACTTCACGTTGTCCTGCAACGCGTCGTCGTTCACCCAGTAGTACGGGCCGAACGGCTTCATCTCCGGCCAGACCTCGTTCAGCGTCTCCGCCTCGTACAGCACGCCGCCCTTCATGACGTAGCGGATCTTCAGCGAGTTGTGGATGTCCTCCAGCGGGTTCGCGTCCAGCACCTGGAGGTCCGCCAGCTTCCCCACCTCGATCGAGCCGATGTCCCGGTCCACGCCCAGCATGTGTGCGCCGCCCAGCGACGCGATCTTCAGCGCGCCCAGCGGCCCCGACGCCGACGCCTCCATCCACAGCTCCCAGTGCACGTTCATGCCGTGGTGCTCGCCGTGGCCGCCCAGCGCGCCGTACCCGCCGTTCGCGATGACGTCGGCCACGCCCTGCGCGAGCAGCGGCCAGGAGTAGTCCGTCTCCGGTCGCAGCATCCGCCGCCGCAGGTGCGCGTCCAGCATCCGCCACGGCATCCAGCGCCGCTGCTTCGGGTCCTTCCAGACGTCGCTCGCGGCGAACCAGTACTCGATGTTCCACGGCCCTGGCCCGGCCACGACCAGCGTCGGCGAGTAGTGCGCGCCCGCCAGGCCGAAGAAGCGCGTCGCGTCCGAGTAGAGCGGCACCTGCCCGATCGGGTGCTCCCACCCCGTCTGCCCGTCCATGATCATCGACAGGTCGTAGAGCAGGTCGCCGCCCTCGGCGGTCACCATGAGCCCGCGCTTGCGCGCGACGTCGCTCACCCACTGCCGCTGGTCGCGCCGCGGCTGCATGTACTGCTTGATCGACACGGCGCCCCACGACTGGAGCCGGGCCACGTTGCGCTCCGTCACCTCGTAGCTGCTCAGGTCGTTCTGCCGCGGCCCGTCGCCGCGGTATAGCGGATCGCCCGTCGAGAACGTGCGCGGGCCGATCATCTCCCCCGCCTCGATCAGCTCCGCCGTCGGGAAGATGTTCTCCGACCACATCGACAGGTCGAGGTTCGTCGTCACGCCGTACGCCAGGTAGATCGCGACCTCGTAGTCG
The DNA here is from genome assembly GCA_019689775.1 of Gemmatimonadota bacterium. Lineage (GTDB taxonomy): Bacteria > Gemmatimonadota > Gemmatimonadetes > Longimicrobiales > RSA9 > JADGGV01. Next base: position 2,373 of record JADGGV010000112.1, on the reverse strand, counting down.
CGCAGCGGCCGATAGCCCCGATGCTCCCGGTAATGGTGTGCGTGCATGTCCACGAAGCCGGGGATGATCGTCTTCCCCGCCGCGTCGATCACCGTCGCGCCCGCCGTGTCGCAGGTCCCCACGCACGCGATGCGCGGCCCGTCCACCAGCACCGTGCCCCGCTCGATGACCTCGTCCCCCTTCAGCGTCACGATCCGCGCGTTCGTCAGCGCGATCTTCCCCCGCGGATGCGGGCGCGGGACCGTCAGCCGGATCCGCACCGTGTCCGCCGTGCGCGTCCCCATGTCGTACGCGATGTAGAGCGGCCCGCTCCCCATCTCGATCGTCGACGCGTCGCGCCAGCGCGGGAACAGCCCGCCCGTCAACGTCAGCGCCTGGACCGGCAGCGCGCCCCGGTGGTGGTTCACCTCCACCGGCTCCTTCCCCGCGCCCTCCCACGGCACCGGCACGACGTAGACGTTGTCGCCCTCCTCGTACGCCGCCCAGCGCCCGTCCGGCGAGACGACGACCTCGTCCGCGTACGGGAACGCCAGGTGCTCGCGCCGGTCCCGCCCGTCCGCGTCCACCGACACCAGCACCATCCGCGTGCGCCCCTGCCCTTCGCCCTCGACCTCCCGGTAGAAGATCCGCCGCTCAGGCCCCCACGACGGCGCGACGATCGGCCGCCGCGCCATCACCGACGGGCTCGAGCCCGCCGGCAGCGCCACGCGCGCCACGGCCGTCGCCGCGCCGCCCGAGGCCGGCAGCCGCACGATGTCCCACCACGAGTCCGCCGCCAGCGTCCGCCCCGCCGCCGTCTCGCCCTCGCCCCGGGCGACGACGAGCTCCCGACCGTCCGGGCTCCACGCCGGATGCACGTACTCGCCAGCCGTCGTCGTCAGCCGCACCGGTCTGCCGCCCGCGGCCGGGATCTTCCACACCTGACCCCGCGCCGTGTCGTCCCACGTGGTGAACGCGATCCACTTCCCGTCCGGCGACCACGCCGGCGCGAACTCCTGCACGCCCGGCGCCCACGTCCCCGTCAGCCGCCGCGCCGCCCCCGACGGCAAGTCCATGACCCAGATCCGCCCGACCGCCTGGAACGCCAGCCGCCGCCCGTCCGGCGAGGCCGTCGGCCAGCGGATGAACCTGGCCTCGAGCGGGCCGTCCTCGATGCGGAACGGCGCGTACGCCATCTCCGAGATCGTGCGGTGCACCCGCGCCTCGAACGGCACCGTCGTCGCCACGCCGGTCGCGACGTCCACGCGCTGGATCTGCCCGCGCGCGTGCACCACGATCGTGCGCCCGTCCGCCGACCAGTGATAGCGCGGCAGCGTGCCCAGCGTCTTCGAGCCGCTCTCCGCCGCGACGTTCACCGGATCCAGCAACAGCCGCTCCGCCCCCGTCTCCAGGTCCCGCAGCCAGAGCGCGGTGCGCGGGCCGAAGCGCTTCCCCTTGAACTCGATCGTGCCGTCGCCGATCTGCCGGCCGAACGCGAGCCACCGCCCGTCCGGCGAGATCTCCGGCGCGAACGCGCCGCCGCTCGACACCCGGTTCGCCGCCACCGTCCCACCCGTCCCCGCCGTGATGTCGATGATCTGGCCCGTGCGCCGGTCCAGCCGCTGCACGCCGTAATCGCCGTGCAGCGCGTCCCGCCCGGTGCTCACCTGGAAGTAGACGTAGCGCCCGTCGCCCGGCACCGACGGCGCCGATGCGCTCCCGCTCGCCACCAGCTTCACGCCCTCGCCGCCGGTGCGGTGGTACATCCAGATCCCGTCGCCGCCCTCGCGCCGCTGCGGGCCCACGTACTCCCGCTGCACCACGATCCACTCGCCGTCCGGCGTCCACGCCGGCGCCGCCGCCCGATAGTCGGCGCTCGTGAACACCGGGCGCGGGTTCGAGCCGTCCGCGTCCATGAGCCACAGGTTCTCCTGCCCGCTCCGGTCCGAGATGAACGCGATCGTCTTCCCGTCCGGCGAGTACCGCGGCTGGTAATTCAGCGCCACGCCGCTGTTCTGCGTCAGCGCCTCCGCTTTCCCCCCCGTCGCCGGTATCCGGTAGATGTGCCCGAGCAGATCGAAGACGATCCACTGCCCGTCCGGCGAGATGTCCACCGCCATCCACGTCCCCTCGCTCGTCGTGAAATCGATCTCCCGCGTCTTGCCGCGGGCGAGCGTGACGTCCCAGCGCGAGCGGGCGGTGTCGGCGCGCTCCTGCGCCGCCAGCGGGCTCGCCGCCAGGGCCAGGAGCAGCGCCAGTGGAGCAATCCGCATCGAGTGCATCGGGTCTCCAGGGGAAGGAATCGGGGGTTCAGAAAAACGAGCCGGGGGGGGGGGGGGGGGGCGCGCCCCCCCCCCCCCCCCCCCCCCCCGCCGGGGGGGGTTTAACAAAAAC
>JADGGV010000111.1 GCA_019689775.1 Gemmatimonadota bacterium | reverse complement strand
TCCCCCGTGGGGGGCGGGGGGGGGGGGGCCCCCGTTTGGGGGGGGGGGGGCGGCGGGCCCCCCCGCGACGAGGAGCTGATCGACGCCTTCGGCCTCGCGCCCGAGCTGAACAAGCCGGTGCGCGCGCTCTCCGGCGGCAACCGGCAGAAGCTGAGCGCGGTCGCGGCGTTCCTGTTCCGGCCGGACGTCGTCGTGCTGGACGAGCCGACCGCCGGGCTGGACCCGGCGGCGAGCAGCACGCTGAAGGACAAGATCCTGCGCGAGCGCGCCCGCGGCACGACGTTCGTCCTGACCTCGCACGTCATGAGCGAGCTGGAGGAGCTGTCCGACCGCGTCGTCTTCCTGCTCAACGGCCGGGTGCACTTCGAGGGGCCCGCCGGCTCGATGAAGTCGCAGACCGGGCAGGCCAACCTCGAGCGCGCGATGGCGGCGCTCATGAGAGGAGTGGCGGCATGAGCACGACGGCCCGGATCGTCCGCTGGCAGCTCGGCGATCTGCTGCGCAGCCGTTGGCTGCTCGCCTACCTCGGCTTCTTCGCCGCCTTCGCCGAGGCGCTGTTCCGCCTCCAGGGGAGCGGGCTGCGCGTGCTCCTCGGCCTCGTCGACGTCGTGCTGCTGCTGATCCCGCTCGCGAGCCTCGTCTTCGGCACGATCTACCTCTACGGCGCCCGCGAGTTCATCGAGCTGCTCCTCGCCCAGCCCGTGCGCCGGCGCCAGATCTTCGCCGGCCTCTACCTCGGCCTCGCCGGCTCGCTCTCCGCCGCGTTCGCGCTCGGCGTCGCGGCGCCGTTCGCCGTCCACGGCGTCGGCGACGCCGGCGCCGTCGGCGCGCTCGCCGCCGTCCTCGGCGCCGGCGTCGCCCTGACCTGGGTCTTCACCGCCCTCGCCTTCCTCATCGCGCTGCGCTGCGACGACCGCGTGCGCGGGCTCGCCCTGGCCGTCCTCGCATGGCTCGCGCTCGCCGTCGTCTACGACGGCGCGCTCCTCTTCGGCGCCGCCGCGTTCGCCGACCGCCCGCTCGAGACGCCGCTGCTCGTCGCGACCGCGGCGAACCCGATCGACCTGTCGCGCGTGCTCCTGCTGCTCCGCTTCGACATCGCGGCGCTCATGGGGTACACCGGCCAGGTCTTCGCGCGCTTCTTCGGGAGCGCGGTCGGCGCGATCGTCGCCGCGGGCGCGCTCGCGGCGTGGGTGGCGGGGCCGGTGGCGGCCGGCGTCCGGGTGTTCGGGAGGAAGGATTTCTGATACGAAGGCCCCGCCCGCATCACGGCCCGCAGTTCGCCGCTCCGCCGCATGGCCGGCGCGGCCTCATGCACTCCAACGAAAGCGCCCCGGGTCGTCCCCGGGGCGCTTTCGTTGGCGGGCTACGGGAGCCGTCAGCGGTTCCGGAAGCTGTCCAGGATCGGCCGGGTCGGCGCCGACGAGGAGGTGACCGTCATGTCGCCTCGCGCGCTGATGGTGTAGACACCGCCCGCACCGAACGCCGTCGCACTCCTCGTGATCGCATCCGTGCTCGACCCCGCGGTGCGCGTGCTCAGCGTATAGACGCCGGGCGGGATCGCCGTGAACGCGCCCGCCGACTTGTACGCGACGTCGCCGCCGATCGCCACCTCAGCCCCCGTATCCTGGCTCCGGGCGTAGAGCGTCATCGGGGTCGAGTTCGAGATGGCGTTGACGAATCGAATGTACGCGTGGTCGTAGTCGAAGTTCTCGGGGATCGGATCCGAGACGACGAACGCGTCGACGGTCTTCGTGGTCGGATCGTAGAACCCGCTCAGGTAGAACGAGTAGTGCTGGCCGGCGTCGATCGTCACGGGGACGCTCGCGATGGCGAGACCGTGGTCGGTCTCCGCCGTGATCCGCGCGGACAGCGTGTACTGCCCCGGCGCGAGGTCCGTATAGTGGTCACCCGCCGCGGCGCTGCCGTACGCCGTGCCGCTCGTCGACTCGACCCCGGTGCCGGAGGAGATCGCCGTCATCTTCTTGTCGCCGGCGTAGAAGTTCACCGACGGGGCGCCCACGGCAAGGTTGTAGAACTTGATGGCGGCGCCTCCCTGCGGCGCCTCCGTGATGTCCTGGACGCCATTCTTGTCGCACGCCGCCAGCGCGACCGCGCAGAGCAGCAGCAGTGTGGATCTACGAGTAATCATCGGTCGGTTACGGTTGAGTGATCCACAGGGGCTTCGTGTGGTAATCCGGGGCGAGCCCGCCGATGACCTCGAGTGCCTTGATGTTCCAGACGTACTCGGAGTTGTACCTCGGCCGGATGCGCTGCACGAGCTTGCCGCCGTTGTCGGGATAGAGGTTCGTGGGCGGCGTGAACCCGCGGAACACCTGCGTGCCACTCACCGGATCCATGTCCGTGTAGTGGTAGCGCCGCATGTCCAGCCAGATCTCGTTGAAGCCCCACCCCCAGAGCGCAATGTACTTCTGCGACATGACGTGCGAGAGGGTGAGCGTGGCGGGGACGATGTTCGGGTCCGAAAGGAACGCCTCCTTTTCCGCGGCGGTGATCTGCGTCGGCCACTGGCCATCGTCCATGTTGCGCGCGTTGACGAAGTCGATGTGGGCCGAGATCGCGTTCCGGTACGCCGCCAGCGCGGTGGCCATGTCACCCATGCGCAGCGCGGCTTCCGCCTTGACGAACTGCAGCTCCGCGTACGTGACGATCGGGAAGTGCGACCTGTCGGAGAAGATGTACTTGCTCGGGAGATCCAGGCGCGTCGCGCCGGGATAGCCGAAGAGGTTGTTCGGCTGCTGATTCGCCGGCATGAGCGAGAGGAAGTTGCCGACGTTCGGATCGACGCCGCGGTACTGGCCGTCCGGTGACGCCGACAACATGCGGCTCATGCGCGGATCGACGGTACCGCCGAACTGGGTGCCGTCCATGAGACCGACGATGAACTGCGTCTGCCGGTAGGACGTGATGTTGTTCCGGGTCGGGCCGAAGAAGTTCCGGTCGTCGTTCGCGCTGACCGCGGGGAACGGGAACAACGCGTCGTCCGCATTGCTCGTGAACGAGTTGTCCACGGCGGCGATGACCGCCCGCGGGTCGTACGAGCTCTTGTTCGAGTAGTGGTTGAGGTTGATCGCCTTCAGGCCGTAGGCCAGCTTCAGCCACTTCGTGCGATCGCCGTTGTAGATGTGGTCGCCGACGGCCAGGTATCCTTGGTCGACGGCGCCATCGGTGCGCGACAGGTACACGATCGCGCTGTCCAGGAGCTGCTGCACGACGGTGTAGGCGTACTCCTGGCTGTCGTAATCGAAGGTGGTCCGGGTCGGGTCGAACGCTTCCTTGATGATGATCTCGCCGTGCAGGTCAGTCAGCACCTGCCAGCCCCAGGCCTTCAGGACGTAGCCGACGCCGAGCAGGTCCCAGCGCTCCTCGGCGCGCGCCTTGTCCATCATGGTGATCAGGTTCGAGCCGAACGACCAGTAGACGTCGCGCCACTGCTCGCCACCGTTGTCGCTGGACGGGTCGTAGCCCATGCGGTCCCAGGTGCTCGGCGTCGAGCTCGACGTGGGCAGCGCCCACATCTGCGTGTAGCGGCCCACGAACCGCCCGTCGTACTGGGGCGCCGTCGCGAACCAGTGCTCCATGGGGGGCAGGTACAGATTGGCCGAAACCGTCTGGGGCGCGTCCGGGTTCGTGTTCACGTCGAGGAAGTCCTTGCACCCCCCCGACGACAGGGCCAGAAGGCCGGTCAGCGCCACCGCGCTCAGTCGTTTCATCAGAACCCCACCCTGAAGCCGAAGTTGATGCCAACCGGGATCGGGAAGTTGCCGTAGTCGATGCCCACACCACTCGAGCCACCCACCGCGGCGGTGTTGCCGTTCACGATCGGATCCAGGCCGGTGTAGTTCGTGAGGAGCAACGGATCGGTGATCGTCACGAAGGCGCGAGCCGTCTTCGCGTGCACGAGCCGCGCGGGGAACGCGTAGCTCAGCGTGATCTCCTTGAGCCGCAGCCAGTTGATGTCCTTCTCGATGAAGAGCTCTTCGCTCATGTTCGTGTAGTAGGCCGTCTGGGCCGCGGGCGTGATGACGATGTTGTTGATCGTCGGGTGGTCGGTGTTCTCGTTGCCGTCGCGGAGCACGCCCTTGATCACGCGCGGCGTCTCGCGGTCGAGCGTGCTCGGGGCGAGGCCGCGCACGGTGAGCCAGTGCTCGGTGGCGTTGAAGATGTCGCCGCCCTTGCGGATGTCGACGAGGAAGTCGAGCGCGAACTTCTTGTAGGTGAAGGTGTTCGAGATGCCGACCGTGAAGTCCGGCTGGCGGTCGTAGCCCCGGTCGATGAAGTCGCTGGAGCGGATCGGCAGGCCGCTCGACGGGTCGATCAGCAGGTCGCCCTTGTGGCCGCCCTTCGCGGAGTCGACGCGCAGGTAGAACAGCCCGGTCAGCGCCATGGTGGATGTCCCGGGCCGCACGCCGTTGCGGACGTTGCCGTACAGCCAGGTGTCGGACACGTAGGACTCCGGGAGGTCATGCGAGAGCTCGACGACCTTCCCACGGGCGGCGTTGAAGTTGGCGAGCACGTCCCAGGAGAAGTCCCGGCGCTGCACCGGCGTGCCGCGCAGCGAGATCTCGAGGCCCTGGTTGCGCGTCTTGGCGCCGTTCAGGTTGAAGAGGATGAAGCCGGTGCCGTAGCTGCCGCGGACGTTCTGGACGATCTGGTCCGTGGTCGTCTTGCGGTAGACGGTCACGTCGAGGCCAAGCCGGTCATTGAACATGCCCAGCTCGGTGCCGAACTCGTAGGACTTCGCGAACTCGGGCTTGAGCTTCGGGTTCGGCCCCCAGAAGCCGGCGCCGTAGCCGCCGTACGACGTGGTCTTATACTCCAGCGCCGGGAGGTACGAGTATGGCGCCGCGTCGCGGCCGACCTCGGCGAACGCCGCGCGCAGCTTGCCGGAGCTGAAGATCTTCTTCGTCGCGGGGAGCGCGTCCGTGAAGATGAAGCTGCCCGAGATCGACGGGTAGAAGAAGGAGTTCGCCTCCGGCGGGATCGTCGACGTCCAGTCGTTCCGGCCCGTGCCGGTGATGTAGAGGTAATCGCGGAAGTTGAGCTGCGCCTGGCCGAACGCGCTGACCACCCGGCGCCGGATGAGCTTCGTGCTTTCCGTGCGGTCGTCCGAGTTGTTGATCGAGACGAAGTTCGGGTCGAGGAAGTGGGTCCCGCCCAGGATGTCGACAGCCTGCCGCTCGTCGCGGACCTGGTGGCCCACGAGGCCGCTGATCGAGAGGTCGTTCGTGATCCGCAGCGGATTGATGTTCAGCAGCGTCTGCGCCGTGATGTTGCGCGTGAAGTCGGTGGTCTGGTCGAGGATCCCCTCGTAGCTGTATCCGAGCGCGCTCTCGGGGTGCCGCAGCACCTCGACCTGGTCCGTGTAGTTGTCGGTCCCGATGTTCGTCTTCAGGTAGCCCCACGAGAAGGGCATGATGCTGAGACCGACGTTGACGTTGATGCGGCTGTTCTGCTGCTTGTTGTGATTCTTGTTGACGCTGAAGTACGGGTTGTCGATCTCCGCGCCCTGCGAGAGCGTCGTCAGCCGACGCCGGGTGCCCGCGGGCGTGAGCCATTGCTTGGCGTCGACCGTGTCGGGCCAGGCCAGGAGGCCGAGGAGCGGGCCGCCGCCGGCGGTCACCGGCATGTTGCTGGTGTTGTAGGAGTACTGCATGACCGCGTCGATGTTCAGCCAATCGAGCGCGTGCGCCTGCGTCGCGGCGGTCACGTTGACGCGGTCGTAGCGGGAGTTGGGGATGACGCCCTGCTGCCGCGCCGTCCCGGCGGAGACGCGGTAGTTGATGCGGCCGTCCTGCGTCCCGCCGCTGAACGCGAGGTTGTGATGCTGCGTCAGCGCGTTCTGGAAGAAGCCGTCGATGTTGTCATAGAACTTCGTGCCGGCCGGGTACGGCGTCCCGAAGAAGAGGAACGTCGAGCTGCCGAGGGACGCCTGGGGCCCGAACACGTTCTGGATCTCGGGCCGGCTCCGCGTCGATTCGATCTTGAAGTCGGCGCTGTACTCGAAGCCGCCGCCGGCGCGGCCGCGCTTCGTCGTGATCACGATGGCGCCGTTCGCCGCGTCGATGCCGTAGAGCGCGGCGGCCTCCGGCCCCTTCAGCACCGTGATGCTCTCGATGTCCTCGGGGTTGAAGTCCGCGGCGCGGTTCGTGAAATCGATCCCGCGGTTGCTGAGCGCCGTGTTCGCGCTGACGTCGGAGGCGAGGAACGCCGTGTTCATGGTCTTGTTGTCGGCGGGGAGCCCGTCGATGACCACGAGCGGCTGGTTGCTGCTGCTGATCGAGCTGACGCCACGGATCGTGATCATGGACGACGCGCCGGGGAGCCCCGACGTGCTCGTCACGTCCACGCCGGCGACGCGCCCGGCCAGCGCGTTGATGAAGTTCTCCCGCTGCGACTGCGCGACTACCGGGCCCCGCACCGTCTGCTGCGACGTCCCGAGCGACCGCTTCGCCGCCGTCTGACCGAGCGCCGTCACGACGACCGCTTGCAGGCCGATCGCCGAGGCGCTGAGCTGCACGTCGATGGTCGTCGAGGCGCCGACGGTCCGCTCCTCGGTCGTCTTGCCGAGATAGCTGAACTGCAACACCTCGCCCCGGGAGGCGCGGATCGAGTAAACCCCGGCATTGTTGCTCAGGGTTCCTCGGCCGGTCCCCTTGACCAGGATCTGCGCACCCGCGAGCGGCGCGCCCTGTTCGTCCGTCACCTTTCCGGTGATGGTCAGTTGTTGCGCAAATGCTTGCGCCGCAACGAGGAACACCCCGACTACTGCCGCGACGACGCGTTTTGTCATGAGTTGTACCGGGAAGCGGTAAAAGAGAAGCGCTCGGGCACGTTCAGAGATGCCGCACGAGCAATGTTACGCGGATGTCACGGAACCGCAAGGGAGCCCATCCGTCCACGGCCGGAAGCGACCGGGGCGTTCGGCGGGGTTCGCGGGCGCCGGCAACGCCGGCTCCGCCCCCGCGCGCCGTCGAATCCGCGGTGGACGCCCTTCCCGCCGCCCTCACGCCACCGCGCAGTAATCCTCCAGCTCCTTCCACCCCGCCGCGTCCAGCACGCCGCGGATCTCCTCGCGCGCGCCAGGGGAGCCGACGGCGGCGACGGCGAACGCGCCGCGGAAGGCGTCGATCCGCTCGGGCGGGATCACGGGCGCGCCGTGGATCTCCTGGCCGATCTTGCGCGGGTCCAGGTCGACGAACGCGCGGACCGGCACGTCCTGGCGGCGCAGCTCGAGCGCGAACGCCTTCCCGACCGGGCCCGCGCCCCAGACCACCACGCCGGCGCGGCGGCGGAGCAGCGTCGCCTTCAGGTAATGAACCTTGCACCGCCGGAACGCGTCGGGCGAGTAGCGTGGGTCGACGCGGGAGGCGCGACCGGGCGACTCGCGCCAGTGCAGGAGCACGCGCGGGACGCTCGCGAGCGCGCGCCCGGCGGCCCACAACCGGAGCACGAGGTCGTAGTCCTCGGGCCAGCCGGGGTCGCGGTAGCCGCCGACCGCCTCGAGCGCGGCGCGGCGCGCCACCAGCGTCGGGTGCGCGATCGGGCACTCGACGAAGATGTCGCGCGCCAGCGACGCCGGCGTGGACAGCGAGTTCAGCCACGCCTCGTAGCGCCGCGCGCCGTCACGGACCACCGGGCGCGGGAAGTAGCGCACGCCGCAACCGCAGGCCGCCACCTCCGGCTCGGAGTCGAGGAACGCGACCTGGCGCTCGAGCCGGTCCGGGGCGGCGACGTCGTCCGCGTCCATCCGTGCGACCAGCTCGCCGCGCGCCTCCGCCAGCGCGAGCGCCAGCGCGTGCGCGATCCCCCGCGGCGGCGTGCGCAGCACCCGCACGCGCGCATCCCGCGATGCCCACGCGGCCAGCAGCGCCGGGGTGGCGTCCCGCGAGCCGTCGTCCACGGCGACGACCTCGTACGCGGCGAACGTCTGCCGCTCGAGCGACGCGATCGCCGCCGGGAGCACGGCCGCCGCGTCGCGGCACGGGAGCAGGATGGACAGCCTCAACCCCGCTTCACCCGCCGCGCCACCCAGACCACGAGCGCCACCGCGAGCACGACGCCGAACGCCGCGAACTCGCGCGCCGTGATCGTCTGCCCGATGACCCAGGCGACGACGGCGCACGCGAGCGCCGGCACGATCGGGCCGCCGGGGATGCGGAACGGCTCGCCGTCGCCGCGCACGCCGCGCCGGCGCAGCACCCACATGGCGATGGCGCTCAGGAAGTAGAGGCCGAGCGCGGCGAGGTTGGAGAGCACGGCGAGGCGCTCGAAGGTGCCGCTGAGCGCGAGGCCGAGCGCGAGCGCGGCGTAGAGCGCGATGGCGACGTGCGGGGTCTGGAAGCGCGGGTGCACGGTGGCGACGCGGCGCGGCAGGAAGCCGTCGCGGGCGAGCGCGAAGAGGCCGCGCGGTCCGGCGAGGAGCGAGCCGGTGAGCCAGCCGAACATCGAGATGCTGGCGCCGACCAGGAGGAGCGAGAGGCCGGCGCGGCCCGCGAACGTGCCGGCGGCGGTGGCGAGCGGCGCGACGTCGTCGCCTGCGAGCGCGCGGCCCATGACGGCCTGCCCCACGGCCTGGACCGCCAGGTAGAGCAGCGTGGTGAAGCCGAGCGCGAGGATGGCCGCGCGGGGCACGGTGCGCGCCGGGTCGCGGACCTCGCCGCTCGGCAGGAGCGCCGCCTCGATCCCGGTGAACGCGAACAGGAGCACGCCGGCGGTCGAGGCGAGGCTAGAGGCGCTCGGCAGCGCGTCGAGGCGCAGGTTCGCCGGCGAGACGAAAAACGCGCCCACGACGACGAAGAAGAGGAGCGGGATCAACTTCGCCGCGGTGAAGACCTCGACGACGCGCGCGCCCCAGCGGACGCCGCGGATGTTGATCGCGGCGAGCCCGGCGAGCAGCACCGTCGTGATGACGCCCTGCGCGAGCGCCCCGGCGACGCCGAGGATGCGCGCGACGGAGCCGGCGAGCAGCGCCGCGATGGCGCCGGCCGCGGCGATGTCGTTGACCGAGAGGAGCACGCCGGCGACGAAGCCAGTCAGCGGGCCGAGCGCGGTCTCGACGTAGGCGTAGGGTCCGCCGGTCGCCGAGACGCGGCTGCCGGCCTCGGCGAAGACGAGCACGACGAGCCCCATGACGACCGCGCAGAGCAGATAGGCCAGCGGGGCGGCCGTGCCGAGCTGCGCGACGGCGAGCGCCGGGAGCACGAAGATCCCGCTCCCGACCGTGTAGTTGAAGATCGTGGCGGCGAGCTGGCGGACGCCGAGCCCACGGTCGAGCAGGCTGTCGGGGCTGGTCGCCGCCGACGTCCGCGCGGACGCGGACACGGGGGCGGGCGGGGCG
>JADGGV010000110.1 GCA_019689775.1 Gemmatimonadota bacterium | reverse complement strand
AACCCCCCCGGGCGGGGGCGGGGCGCGGGGGGCGGGTGGGGCGGGGGCGCGGGCGCCGGCGCCGCGGCCTCGCCGAACCGCCGATGATCGTCGATTCCACCGCACGACATGCCGAAGGCGCGGGCGCGCCACCGCCGCCGCTGCGCCAGACGACGCGCCTCGCCCCCGAGATCTTCCAGTTTCCGGTCGACAAGATCCGTAACGGCTATTACTCGGACAAATACTTCGTCTACGCCCGGGACGTGCTGCTGGCGGATGGGCACGACCCCGTGGTGACGATGCAGGTGTTCCAGAAGGCCGACGCCTGGCTGGGCGGCATGGACGAGGCGATCGCCATGCTGAAGCTGTGCCTGACCGAGGGCTACTCGTGGAGCGACCTGGAGGTGCGGGCGCTCTACGACGGCGACCGGATCCGGCCGTGGGAGACGGTCCTGCTGATCACGGGCCCCTACGCGGCGTTCGCGCATCTGGAAACGCTCTACCTCGGCGTGCTGGCGCGGCGCACGCGGGTGGCGACGAACACGCGCCGCGTCGTCGAGGCGGCGTGGCCGAAGCCGGTCATGTTCTTCCCGGCGCGCCACGACCACTGGCTCGTGCAGACCGGCGACGGCTACGCGGCGCACGTGAGCGGCGCGATCGGCGTCTCGACGGACGCGCAGGCGTCGTGGTGGGGCTCGCGCGGGATCGGCACGGTGCCGCACGCGCTGATCGCCGCCTACGGCGGGGACACGGTGGCGGCGACGCGGGCGTTCGTCCGGCACATGCCGCCGGACGTGAACGTCATCCCGCTCGTGGACTTCACCAACGATTCGGTGGCGACGTCGCTGGCCGTGGCGGAGGCGGTCGGCGACCGGCTGTGGGGCGTGCGGCTGGACACCTCGGAGACGATGGTGGACCGGTCGATCGTGCCGGAGATGGGGCAGTTCGACCCGCGCGGCGTGAACCCGCAGCTCGTGTGGAAGGTGCGGCGGGCGCTCGACGCGGCGGGCTTCGAGAAGGTGCGAATCGTCGTCTCGGGGGGGTTCGACGTCGCGAAGATCCGCCGATTCGAGGAGGAAGGCGTGCCGGTGGACGCGTACGGCGTCGGCTCGTCGCTCTTCAAGGATCGGTACGACTTCACGGCGGACGTCGTGCTCGTGGAGGGGAAGCCGGTGGCGAAGGCGGGGCGCGCGTACCGGCCGAACCCACGGCTGGAGCTGGTGCGCTGACGCGCGGTACCCGTCGTCGGCGGTGCGGGGCCCGGTGGCCGACGCCATCGGGCCCCTCGTGCATCCAGCGTTCGGCTACCGCAGGCGGAGCACCGCGAGCTGCGGCACGGTCTCGGGGGCGAACGCTCTGCCGCCGGGTGCAGTGAAGCCGAGCGCGAGCGGCGGGGCGCCGGCGGGCACGTCGACGAGGACGTAGGCCGCGGCGCCGGACAGGATCGTGTCGGTGAGGCGGAAGTCGCCGGGGGCGGGCGTGGCCGGGCGGAGCGGGAAGACGCCGCCGAGGGCGGGCTGGCTGAGGATGCGGCGGAGGTCGAAGCCCGGGAACGTGTAGCGGGCATCGACGGTCGGCGAGCCGAGGTCGTCCGCGTACAGTGCGACGGCCCAGTCGTTGACGAGGACGGCCCATGGCGTGCCCGTCTGCTGGATCACGTTGGCCGTGCTGGCGAGCGCCGTGCGGGTGAGGCGCCCGAGGATGGCGCCGCCGAAGCGGTCCACGAGATACCGCACGAAGAGCCAGCCGGCACCGCGCTCCTCGAGCGTGCCCGGGGACTCGAACGCGAGGAGACTCGCGGCCGGGGGGTCCTTGAGGTAGCGGAACGCCCGGTCCCAGTTCGAGGACTTGAACGTGATCGCGGTGGTCGTGTCGCCGCGCTGGGCGAAGACGCCGCCGACCGTGTCCTCGGCCTCGTGCGCGAGCGCCTCGGAGAGCCAGAGCGACTCGTCGGGCGCGTTGCGGACAAGGACGCGCTGGTTGAAGTGGATCATGTGCATGAACTCGTGCGCCAGGATCGGCGGCACGGTCTCGAGGACGCGCGACTTCGGCTGCACGATGCCGAACTGGCCGGTCGGGTCGGGGACGAGCGCGTAGAAGATCTCGCCCTCGTTCGTGCCGGCGCACGACCGTGGCGGGAGCAGGTCGCAGCCGTAGAAGAAGCCGGCGATGAAGCTCGTCGAGCCGCGGGGCGTCAGCCGGTTCACCTCCGGGGTGAAGAGCATGATGACCTTGCCGTTCCCGTCGATGTCCGAGGCCGCGCCGAAGATCGCGGTGTCGGTGGCGTAGATCGGGTCGTCGAACAGGCTGCCGAAGCGCTGGTAGTCGGCGGTGGTCAGCCCGTTCGCCGGCGCGTTGCGGTCCTCGTAGACGATGGCGTGCGCCGTGATGGCCCGGACGACGGCGGTGACCTTCGTGAACTGCGTGTCGGCGGTGAAGACGTTGAACGTGCGCGTGTCGCCGATCTGCGGCGGCTGGACGCCGTGAACCGACGGTGTGGGCTCGGCGAGGACGGCCGCGGAGCGGTCGAGGCGACGTTCGCGCTCGCGGAGCCGGATCTCCCAATCGAGCGCGGCGTTGCGGGTTCCCACGCCGCGCGGCCGGAGCGCCGCCGCGGCAGCGGCCGGGGCCGTCGCGCCGCCGGCGAGCCCGACCAGCTCAAAAGGCATCGGCCGGTCGGCGACGGTGGTCGCATTCTGCGCGACGATCAGGTACGTCGCGCCGGTGGCGCCGGCCGGCAGGCGCGTGCAGGCGAGCGCGTCGGGGTCGGCGGTGGTCACGACCTGGCCGGGCTCGAGCGACGGCGCGGGCGCGCCGGCGCCGGTCACCGCCAGCGGGACGGGCGCGCTGCTCAGCGGGCCAAGCCGCACGACGACCTGCACGTTGCGCGGGGGCAGGCACGGCGGGACGACCACCCGCAGGCGCGTCTCGGTGGCCGAGGCGACGGTGCCGCGAATGCCGTCGAAGAGCACGACGTCGTCCCGCGCGTCCGGGCTGAAGTTCTCGCCCTCGAGGGTGATCGTGTCCGCGGCGCCGGCGCGGGCCGGCACGATGCGCGAGATCGTGGCCGCGGTGACGGCGCGGGCGGTGAAGGATGCCGGCAGGCCGGTGTTGCCCTGGAACGTGGCCTCGACGCGGTAGGTGCCGAGCGCGGGGCCGAGCGTGAGGTGGGCCTCGGCGATGCCGGCGGAATCCGTGACCGAGGAGGGCGTCACGACGGCGCCGGCACCCTCGACGACGCGCCAGGTGATCGTGATCCCGGCGACCGGGGCGCCCCGCGTGACGTCGCGGACCACGACCTGTAGCGGCTGCTCGACCGGCGCGGACGGTCCGCCGATCTGGGCGTCGCCGCCCTGCACGCCGATGACGAGGTCGCGCGGGCGGGGCGTGGTCGGCCCCCCCTCGCCGCACGCCGCGAGCAGGAGCGTGCCGAACACCGCGGCGTGCCGCCGGCGAATCCAGCTCATGACGACTCTCCTGGTCCACGGGCGCAGACGCCCGGTCGGCCCGCGGACGCTACTTCAGCTCGATGAGGTCCAGCACGGGCGCGCCCATCAGCGGGGAGCGACCGTTGCGGACGCGGGCGAGCACGCGGATGCGCTGGAGCGGCTGGAGCCGGCGCGCGGCGTCGAGCAGCTTCGGCGGCACGGCGACGTAGACGAAGCCGGGCTCGGCCCCGGGCCCGCGCGTAAGCAGGAACGGCTCACCCTCGACGAAGTCGGTCCGAATCCTCTCGGCGGTGCGGAGCGCGATGAACTGGAGCGACCAGGCGACGACGCGTCCCCGATAAGCGTCGGGGTTCGCCATCAGCGCGGCCGCCGACAGCTTCGTGAGCACGCCGGCGGAGTCGGCGTCCGTGGCGAGCGAGCCGGTCCAGACCCACCCGTCGACGCGGACGTGGGTCCAGCCGCCCGAAGCGCCGAGGACCTCGAGCGGGCCGAACGGCTCGATCCAGCCGAGCGTGTCGGCGCCGGGGCGCGCGAGGAGCGCGGCGCCTCCCTGCCCCGCCCGCGCCCGGGTGGGCGAGGCGGCCGGGCGCGGCGCCGCCGGGACCGCGGCTTGCGCCGCCCGAGCGGCGGCGTCGGCGTGGGCCGTCTGGGCGCTGAGCGGGTGGGTCAGGGCGAGGATCGCGATCAGCGCGAGGGCCGTTCGGGGCATGCGGGGGCGGAGCTGCGGAACCTTCGGTGTAAGACCGCGGATGACGGGAGAACATAGACGGGCCGAAAAGGTGTGTCAACGCGGCGGTTCCGCTTGCGTGCCCTGGGGGCGCCGTCTAGAATCCGCGTGCCCCGAGGGCCGGATGCCCACCGGGCACGGCCTCCGAACGACCCGAGCCAGCGCATGCGCCTGATCCAGCCGACCCTTCACGCGCTCCTGCTCCTGGCGCTCGCCGCCGGCGCCGCCCGCGCGCAGCGCATCACGTCGCCGTACCGCTACATCGATCCGCGGCAATCGGTGCAGCTCTTCGGCGGGCACCTCTCGACGGACCAGCCGTTCACGGAACTCGGACCCAAATCCGGCACCCTCGCCGGCGGGCGCTACGCGATCCGCATGAACGGGCCGCTCGAGCTCGAGGGGCAGCTCGGCTACTTCTCGTCGACGCGAACCGTGCGCGACACGACGTTCACGGTGCACGGCACAGATTCCACGTTCACCGAGATCGGCTCGGCGACGCAGCGCGTGCTGGTGGCGACGGCGGGGCTGCGCTTCGACCTGACCGGGCCACGCACGTGGCACGGGCTGCAACCGTTCCTGGCGGTCGGCGGCGGGGTGGCCGTGGGCGTGAACGGCTCGAACGGGGCCGACCAGCAGGTCCCGGCGGACCTGCGCTTCCGGTTCGGCACGAGTTTCGCCGCATCGGGCGGTGGCGGATTGGAGTGGTACATCACGCACAACGTGGCGCTCCGCGGCGACGCTCGGGCGTTCCTCTGGAAGCTCAAGACGCCGCAGGGCTTCGCGATCGCCGACGCGAGAGTGCCCGCCAACGGGGACTGGACGCAGAACCTGTCGTTCACGGCGGGGGCGGCGGTGCACTTCTAGCGGCGGCCCGCCTCCCCGAGCCCGTCACCGCCCCGGGACGGGACCCGAGCCAGGGAGGCGAGCATGGCCGACGACTTCGAGAACATCTACGACATCGAGCACATGGACGATCAGGAGATCGAGGACCTGATCGTCCAGCAGCTCCGGGAGTACCCGGACCTGGACGTCGACTCGATCGAGGTGCGGGTGCAGGGCGGGTTCGTCACGCTCGGCGGCCGGACCGGCACCGAGCAGGAGATGCAGGAGGTCGAGCACGTCGTCAGCGACGTTCTCGGGATCCGCGACTACTCGAACGAGATCGTCGTCGACGAGGTCATGCGCGCGGAGTACAGCGCCGCGGCCGACGACGCGGCCGCGGCGGACGCGGCCGACGCCTCACCGCTCGGTGACCCCCAGCCGGCCACATCGGACACGGCCGCCCACCTCCTGGAGAACCTTGAGGCCGACATGCACGGCACGCGCGACATGCAGGAGGCGATCAGCGAAGGGCAGTCGTACAACCCGCCGGATCATCCGCTCCAGGAAGGCACCTGGTCGGAGGAGAACCACTGAGACGCGCGGCCCCCGGGTCGGCGGACCCGGGGGGCGGTCTCGGCACCGCATGCCGGCTCAGCGGCGGCCCGCGCGGCCCGTCCGACCGCCCGCGCCCGAGGACGACGTCTCGCCCGTCGTCTGCGGCAGATTCATCTCCGGCTGGGCCTCGTCGGTGCGGACCGTCAGGTGGTTGATCACGCCACGCACGCCGGGGCTCTCCCAGGCGTCGTCCCACGCGTAGCGGGCCTCCATGAAGTCGGAGACGTCGCCGCGGAGCGTGACCACGCCGTCCTCGACGTCGACCTCGATGCGCTCGGGCTCGACGAAGCTGTCCTGGTAGAGGTTCTCGCGCACCGCCTCGCGGATCTCGTCGTCGTCGAGGCGTGGGTGCGGCGTGGCGTGGCTCTCGGCCGGCCAGCGGTCGGGCGGTGTGTGGCCGTAGTGGCGGCGCGGGATGCCGCCGAAATCCTCGGTGTCGGCCCCCTCGGCACGGTCCAGCGTCCCCCGGCCGGTCGGCGCACCGCGGCGGCGGGTCGGCTCCCCGGTCTCGTAGCCGCCGGCGATGCCGAGGCCGCCCTGCCCCCATCGCCGCCCGGCGGCGCCGGGGTGCGCGGGGCCGCGCGGGAAGCGCTCGGCGTCGTCGTAGTCGGCGCCGTACTCGGTGCCGCGGCCCCGGCGGTAGAACGGACGCTCCGCGCGGCCGCGGAAGCCGAGGTCCTCGTAGCCGCGCTCGGTGGGGCCGGGTCCGCCGCTGTAGGCGCCCGGGCGCCCCTCCCAGCTCCACCGGATCGGGGCGCGCCGCCCACGGCGGCCGGTGTACTCCGGGCCGTAGGCGCCGTAGCCGGCGCGGCCGAACGAACGCGGGCCGGTCTGCCGGCCGAACGTCCCGGAGCGATAGCCTACGTCGTAGCCGCCGATGCGGCCGCGGGTCTCGGGCAGGTAACCGGAGCCGTAGGGGTAGCCGCGGCCGCGGAACTCGCCGCCGTAGCCGTAGCGCAGCGTCTCGGCCCACTCCGGGCTGGGCCGCGCGCGCCCGGGCCGCCGGCCGCGCCCGCGCCAGCCCCCGCGCCAACCGCCGCCGCGCTCCCAGCCCTCGCCCTCGCTCCAGTCGCGATCGTAGCGTGCCATCTCCGCCTCCTCCTTCATGAGTGCCGACCCGCGACGCCCGCGGGAGCGGCCGCAACAAGGGTGCCGTGCAGCGCCGCAACGCAGCGGCGGCGCGGGCATCGACGCTTCCTCGCCATCGCGCGGTAGCTTACTTTGCGGCGGGGGTAGCGGACGCCGAACCAAAGGAGGCCTATGGAAGTCATCCGGCGGTCCTTCGCCGATCGACTGAAGGGCGCGGCGGTGCTGGACGTCCCCGTCTACGAGGAGGTCGAGGCCGACACCGGGGCGACGGGCCAGGCCGCGGCCGTCGTCGGGCTGGCGGCGGTCGCGACGGCGATCGGGGCGATGCGGTTCGGCCCTCCCGGCGTGCTGGGCGGCCTGATCTCGGCGTACGTGGTGTGGCTCGTCTGGTCCGGCGTCACGTACCTGGTCGGGACCTGGCTGGGCGGCACGGCCACCTGGGGTGAGCTGCTGCGCACGATCGGCTTCGCGCAGGCGCCCGGGCTGCTGCGCGTCTTCGGCATCATCCCGATCCTGGGGGGCATCGTGCGGGCCGTGGTCTGGATCTGGGTGCTGATCGCGGTCATCGTCGCCATCCGGCAGGCGCTCGACTTCAGCACCGGCAAGGCGGTCCTGACCGCGATCCTCGGCTTCGCGCTGCTACTGGCCGTGCAGGTGGTGCTGTGGCTGCTGCTCCTCCCCATCCGGGTGTTCTTCTGAGCGCCGGCGCGCGGCGGCCCGGGCCGCGGCACCCGGCGGTCGGCGCCGCAGCGTGTGGGGCGCCGCGCGCACGGGCGCACCCCGCCCGGAGGCGACCGTGACGACGCCGCAGCCGGGCGACCGGACGCGGGCGGTCGAGGAGCGCCGGATCCGCCTGGAGGTGAACGGGCGGCCGGTCGCCTCGTGGACCTACACGCCCGAGCACGCCCGCGCGCTGGCCGCCGGCTGGCTGCTCGCCGAAGGCTTCATCGACGCGGCGGGGGACGTGCACGCCCTCGAGGTCGAGGAGACGCCGCGCGGCACGGTCGTGCGTGCGGCGGTGGAGGCGGAGCGGGTGGCCGCGGCGGAGGCGCTGCGCCGCAGCCGTGCGGCGGGCGACGACGTCGTTCCGCGAGCCGGGGCGGCGCCGCTCCCGCCGCTGGACGCGTTCCCCGAGCTGTTCCGCGCGCTCTACGCCGCGGCGGCCCGCTATCAGGACACCGGCGGGATCCACGCGGCCGCGCTCGCGCGCGCCGACGGCGGGCGGCTGCTCGAGGTCGTGGAGGACATCGGCCGACACAACGCCGTGGACAAGGTGATCGGGCTGGCGCTGCTGGCGGGCACGGGGCCGTCCGGGCTGGGGCTCGTGCTGAGCGCGCGCGTCAGCGGCGAGATCGCGTGGAAGGCGGCGCGCGCGGGGCTGGGCTGGGTGGCGAGCCGCTCCGTGCCGACGACGCTCGCGGTCGAGATCGCGACCGCCGCCGGCGTGCCGATCGTCGCGCGCGCGGCGTCGAAGGAGCCGTTCGTCCACGCCGCGCGAGCCGACGCGGGTGACGGGGTGCGCGAATGAGGGCGCCGCTCGGCGCGATCCTGGCCGGCGGCCAGAACCGCCGCTACGGCGGCCACAAGGCGCTTGCCGCGGTGGCGGGCGAGCCGATCGTGGAGCGGGTCCGGCGGGCGCTCGGGGCGGTGCTCCCGGAGCTGGTGCTCATCGCCAACGAGCCGGCGATCTATGCCGGCGTGGGACTGCCGATGCGGGCCGACCTGCGCCCGGGAGCCGGCGTGCTGGGCGGGATCCTGACGGCGCTGCACTGGGCGCGCGAGCTCGGGCGCCCGGGCGTCGTCGCCGTCGCCTGCGACATGCCGTTCCTCTCTCCGCCGTTGCTCCGGCTCCTGGTGGAGGAGGCGGCCTGCGCGCCGATGGCGGACGTGGTGGCGCCGGCGAGCGGCAACCGCCGCGGCGTCGAGCCGTTGTGCGCCTTCTACGGCACGGGGTGCATCGGCCCGATCGAGGCGGAGCTGGCGCGCGGCGAGCGGCACATCGTGGGGTTCTTCGACGATGTCGTGGTGCGCACGATCCCGGCGGATGCGGTGCGCGCCTTCGGCGATCCCGAGATGCTCTTCCTGAACGTGAACACGCCCGAGGAGCGGGAGCGCGCGGAGCGAATGGCGAAGGAGGTCGGCGCATGAGCGAGCGCGCCGCGGACTGGCTGACGGCGCACGAGGCGCTGGAGCGGATCCTGGCCGCGGTCGCCCCGCTGTCGACGGAGCGCGTCCCGCTCCTGGAGGCGTTCGGGCGCACGCTCGCGGAGCGCGTGCTCTCGCCGATCGACCAGCCGCCGTGGGACAACAGCGCGATGGACGGTTTCGCGGCGCGCGCGGCGGACGTCCGCGGAGCGACGCGGGCGACGCCGGCGCTGCTCCGCGTCGTCGAGGAGGTGCCGGCGGGGGCGTTCCCGACGCGGCCGCTGGGGCCGGGCGAGGCGGCGCGGATCATGACGGGCGCGCCGATCCCGGAGGGCGCGGACTCGGTGATCCGCATCGAGCACACGGAGCCGGCACCCGAGGGCCGGGTGGCCGTGCTGAAGGACGCGGACGCGGGGCGGAACGTCCGCCGCGCGGGGGAGGACCTGCGCCGTGGCGACGTGGTGCTGGAGCCCGGGCGCGTGCTGCGGCCGGCGGAGATCGGCGTGCTCGCGGCGGTG
Organism: Gemmatimonadota bacterium; assembly: GCA_019689775.1. Classification (GTDB taxonomy): domain Bacteria; phylum Gemmatimonadota; class Gemmatimonadetes; order Longimicrobiales; family RSA9; genus JADGGV01. The sequence goes on along the minus strand of JADGGV010000110.1, from coordinate 22 downwards.
GGGCGGGCGGAGGTGGAGGTGT
>JADGGV010000109.1 GCA_019689775.1 Gemmatimonadota bacterium | reverse complement strand
GAAGTAGAGCGTGTTGGCGAGCACACCCGCCGCAAACAGGCCCCACCAGCTCCACCCCCGCCAGTAGCCGAGCGAGCCGGCCGCCCCGAACAGCAGCGCCGCGAGCACGATCAGGAACGACGCGGTGCGCCCGAGCGCCCGCTTCGAGAGGTCCGTCATCGTTCACCCCCGGATGGCTCCCCGACGGCACCGCCGCACGGCGCGACGCGCCCGTCACCAACGAGGACGGGGAGCGAGGCGACGGCGTGACGCGCGCCGGGTGCGCGCACGGCGTCCCGGGCTCACGCCGCGGCCGGGGCGGCCTCCCGGTCCCGTGCCGGCGGCGGGGCCGCCAGCCACGCGGACAGCGCGCTCGGCAGGCCGACGCCGAGAATGTGAATGAGCAGGCCGTTGACCACGGCGGCGAGTGGCTTCGGCCCGCCGCCGGCCGCCGACAGCGGCAGCACGACGAGGTTCATCACGCCGTAGACCACGATGCCGTAGAGCGGCCCCCACCGGAGCGGCCGCCGCGCCAGCGTGCGCACCTTGCGGCTCGCGAGGTGGTACGTGGCGACGATGCACGTGGCGATGAGGAGGTGGAGCAGCCCGCCGAGCGCCGCCGTCGCCAGGCCGCCCTGGAACGTGGCCGGCCCCAGCAGCCCGCCTGCGATGCTCTGGAAGACGCGGATCGGCGCCACGCCGCGCAGCCCGAAGAACACGAGTGCGTCCGCGATGTCCAGGAGGGCGACGGCGAGGGCGCCGAGGCTGAGCGCCGGTACCGGGCGGAGGGGGTGGATCATGGTCTCGCCTCCGGAGGGTACGTCGCGGGTCGAAGCGGTCCGGCCGGTCCTCGGCCGGTCGACAGGATGAAAACGAAATCAAAATAGACAGGATGAACAGGATAACATCTGATAAGCGGAAAATGGTGTGCCGAGAACATCCGGGCGTCATCGGTCGCCCCGGGTGCGGGGTGAGATGAGGTGTGATGTATTTTTGTTATCGGATGTTGTCCTGTTCGTCCTGTCTAATAAATTCCGTGCGGGGCGCGGCTTCGCGCATCGGTGAGACCCGGCCGGCGCGCGGGCCGGCCCCTGGGTCGTCCACGCGCCGTGCCGGGCCGGCTTCGTGCAGATGCCCTGGCCGTGCCCGAACAGGCTGCCGTCGGGGCGGGCGACGGAGATATATGTTCCGATCTCCTGCTCCTCGACGCCGAGCATCGTGCCCGTGCCCTCGAACGACACCTCCATCCGCGGCCCGTCGCCCTGGCTGGGCGGCACCCTGCGCGTGGTCACCTTGCCCGAGGCCACCCGGATCTTGCCGGCCGGCGCCGAGCGTTGGCCTCGGCGAAGAACCGGTTCAACTCGTCCCCCGACGCGGTGCCGGCGAAGCCGTCGAAGCGCCCGTCGGCCAGCTCCTTCGCCGCGCGCATGAAGCCGGCCCATGCGGAGCGCGCGAGCGCGCCGCCGACGCTGACGCGGCGCACGCCCATCGCGCCGAGCTCCTCGAGCGTGAAGCCGATCGGCCAGCCGGCGAGCACGTTGACCGGCTTCGGCGCGACCGCGCGGACGATCGTCTCGATCTCCTCGCGCGTGCGCAGGCCGGGCGCGTACAGGCAGTCCGCGCCGGCTTCCGCGTAGGCGACGAGGCGCTTCGTCGCCTCCTTCAGCGGCTCGGGGTGCCCGACCAGGAAGCACTCCGCGCGGGCGACGAGGAGCGCGTCGCCGCCGGCCGCGTCCACCGTCTCGCGCGCGACGCGCACGCGGGCGACGGCCTCGTCGAAGTCGTAGAGCGGCCGCGAGGCGTCGCCGGTCGAGTCCTCGATCGACAGCCCCGCCACCCCGGTCTCGAGGCAGCGCCGGATGTTCTCGGCGAGCCCGCGCTCGTCCGGCGCGTGGCCGTCCTCGAAGTCGGCGTTGACGGGCAGGTCGGTCGCCTCGACGATCGCGCGGACGTGGGCGAGGATCTCGTCGAGCGTCATGGCGCCGTCGGGCTTGCCGTGCGCCCACGCCGCGCCGGAGCTCGTCGTCGCCAGGGCCTTGAAGCCGAGCCCCGCCAGGTATTTCGCGGAGCCGACGTCCCACGGGTTCGGGATCAGGAAGCAGCCGCTCTCGTGCAGGCGGCGGAACTCGGCGCGGCGGGCGGCGATCGGGTCGGGCATGTCGCGGGTCCTCGGGGTGCGGAGGCGGTTGGTTCGCGTCGTCGTCCAGGGTCGCCCCGGCGGGGTGAGCGCGCAAGAGGGCGGCGGACGCCATTGATCGGGCGCGGCCCGGGCGGAGGAGGCGGCGCCGTGCCCGGCGCGCGGTCGAGCCCGCCTCCGCGCGGCCGTCGCCTAGCGCTTCGGCGCGACCGGCGCGTGGTACGCTTGCTCCGCCAGCCGCAGGTACTCGCTCATCGGCGGCAAGCCCATCGCGGCTCGCCGGGCGTCGAGCGTGCGTTCATCCTCGACGGGGTACGGCACGAGCTTCCTATCCACGATGCCGGGCTGCGTCCCGTACCGCTGCGGCTTCCCCTCCTCCTTCAGGACGCGGTCGGTCAGCAGGGCGACGTCCTTGAGCGGCGCTTCCCCGCGGCGCGCCAGCGAATCGAGGATCGGCAGGACCTCCTTCCTGAACTCGCGCGAGGGGCTGTGCTGGACGATCAGGAACGCGGCCTCCGCCGCCTCCTTCCCGGCCCGCGCCGGACCGGGCCAGCCGTACGCGCGCACGATCTCGCGCAGCCGCGCCGTGCACGCGGAGTCCTCGCGCCACATGCGGCGCGCGAAGGCCGTGTCCGCCATGCGGGCGGGCGTGAAGTCCTCCCGGATCGCCTGATCGGCGCGTCCCATCTCGGCCAGCTCCCGGCGGACGGCGGCGGGGATCTCCGCCGCCGGCGCGGCCACGCGCACGGCTGCCCGCGGCGCGTCGCCGCCGTCGCGACCGCCCCCGCCTCGCTGCGCGCGCAGCAGGAGGATCGCATCGTCGAGCTGCTGCGCAGGCTCGCCGACGCGCCCGGACCGCCCGGCTTCGAGGAGCCGGTCCGCGCGATCGTCGTGCAGCGCATGAAGCCGTACACCGCGAAGATCGAGTACGACGGCATGGGCTCCGTCATCGCGCGCCAGGGCGACTCGGGGCCGCGCGTCATGATCGACGCGCACATGGACGAGCTGGGCGGGATGGTGCGGCGCATCACGCCGGACGGCTTCCTGAGCATGCAGCTCCTCGGCGGCTGGCTCGACCAGGCGCTCGTCGACCAGCGCTGGGTGATCCTCGGCTCCCGCGGCCCGGTGCGCGCCGTGACCGGGATCCGCGACGTGCACGTCGTCCCCGCCGACGAGCGCGGCCGCGTCTACGCGCGCAACACGATCTTCCTCGACGTCGGCGCCCGCGACGCCGACGAGGTGCGCGCGCTCGGCATCTCCCCCGGCGACCCCGTCGTCCCCGACGCGCCGTTCTACGTCGCCGGCGGCGGGACGCGCTACGTCGGCAAGGCGTGGGACGACCGCATCGGGCTCGCCGTGCTCCTCGAGGCGATGCGCCGCACGGCGTCCGGCTCGCACCCGAACCAGCTCTTCTACGTGGCGACGACGCAGGAGGAGGTCGGGCTGCGCGGCGCGCACACGGCCGCCGAGGTCGTGCGCCCCGACGTCGGCATCGCGCTCGAGGGCGGCGTCGCCGGCGACGTCCCCGGCGCGCACCCCGAGGAGACGCAGGCGCGGCTCGGCGCCGGCCCCGGCCTCTTCCTCTACGACTCGTCGCAGCTCCCGAACCGCAAGTTCGTCGCGCTGGTCAAGGACGTCGCGCGGGAGAAGGGGATCCCGCTCCAGCTCGACCTCGTGCAGGGGTACGGCGACGACTCCGCCGAGATCCAGAAGGCGGCCGGCGGCGTCCCGACCGTCAACCTCGTCGTCCCCGTGCGCTACACCCACGCGCACAACGGCGTCGTCGACCGCGCCGACTTCGACCGCATGGTCGACCTGCTCGTCGCGATCCTCCAGCGCCTCGACGCCGCCACGGTCAAGGACCTGCGCGACTTCGCGCCGCCGGCGAGCTGAGCGCGCCGCGCGGCGCGGCAACGCCCGCCGCGGCGCACGACCGAACCGAGGAGGGAAGAATGGCCGCCTGCTTCCGCTACATCGTCGACGACGTCGACGCCGCGATCGACTTCTACACGACGCACCTCGGCTTCACGCTCGAGATGCACCCCGCCCCCGCGTTCGCCGAGATCTCCCGCGGCGACATGCACCTCTACCTCACCCGTCCCGGCGGGGGCGGCGGCGGCGCCCCCACGCCCTCCGGCGAGCCGCAGCGCCCCGGCGGCTGGAACCGGATCCACCTCACGGTCGACGACCTCGACGCCACCATCTCGCGCCTGAGGGCCGCCGGCTGCGCGTTCCGAACGGACGTCGTCCAGGGCGTCGGCGGCAGGCAGAGCCTGCTCCAGGACCCGTCCGGCAACCTCGTCGAGCTGTTCGAGCCGAACACCGCGCAGTACGTGGCGCCGGGGGCGCGGACGCGGGGCGCGGCGCAGGGGTGAGCGGCGCCGGGAGGCGGGCAGAGGAGAACGGCGCCCCGCCGCGGGCACGCACGGGTCCGCGCGGCGCCCCGCGACCCGTTCGCGCTCAATCCGCCCACGGGTTCAGCAGCGGGACCCCTCGATCCCGGCAATCCTTCACGTTTCGGGTGACGAACGTGAGCCGGTGAACCGCGGCGGTGGCGAGCAGCAGTCCATCGATCACCGGGAGCGGCCGGCCTCGCCCGTCCGCCGCCGCGCTCAGGCGGCCCCACTCCCGCGCGACGTCTTCCGTGATCCCGAGCACGCGCCCCTCGAACCGGCGCGGCAGCTCGACCTCGAGCCACCGCTCCAGCCTCTCACGGCGATCCCCGGTCGCCAGCCGGGACACGCCCCTCTGGATCTCGCCCAACGTGAGGACGCTCAGCGCCAGGTCCAGGGGACTCTGCGCTCCCAGCCACGCGAGCACCCGCTCGCTCGGCTGCGGTCGGGCCGGCTCCGAGAGAACGTTCGTGTCCAGAAGGAATCGCATGCCGGTCCGAGACTAGAGCTCGACGTCCCGCCCGAGATCGGCGGCGCGCTCCAACTCCAGCTCCCCCGAAGCCAACGCCTCCGCCAGCGGGGAGCTCCGCAGGAACTCCACCAGGTCCGTCGGTGCGGTCAGCCGCCGGTAGTCCTCGGCGTTGATCACCACCACCGCGTCGCGGCCGTGGCGCGTCACCACCTGCGGCTCGTGGGCCAGCGCGCGGCGCACGACTTCACTGAACCCGTTCTTCGCATCCTCCAGCTTCCACCGCCGCATCGGGCCTCCGGGAGCGGAGTGTTCTGGCTAGTCTAGCTAGAATGAAGCTAGCGCTCGACCGCGACGATCGCAAGCCCGTGCGGCGGGCGCCGCTGCCCGAACGCGGGTGGTGTCAGCCGGTGCGTGCGCGCCCGCGCCGGGCGCGGGCTCGAGCACGCGTGCGGCGCTGCGGGCGTAGCGCCGAGGCGTCGTCGCTGGCGGCGTACTCGGCGGGCGCGCGGCGCCACCACCGGTCCAGGTCGTTGGCTTCCGCGGGGAGCGCGCGGCGCAGCGCGTCCAGGATCGCGTCCGTGCCGGCGGGAACGCGGGTGAGCCGGCGCAGGCCGGCGACGCCGGCGTCTCGATAGATCGCCTCGACGATGAGCGCGTCCGTGGCGTAGAGCGCGTCGTTCTCGGCGGGGCCCCACGCGCCGCCGACGTCGCCGTCGAGGAGCGCGCGCAGCTTCACGTCCGGATGGGCGCGCTGGAAGGCGGCCAGCACGCCCCACATCTCGCGTGCCGAGCGCCCCTTCGACCCGGCGAGCAAGGTGGCGATGCCTTCGCCGACGACCGCGTTGCCGCAGCAGGTGGACGCCAGCACGACGTGCACGAGCTCGTGGAGGTAGCCCTCGCCGAGCGCCGGATCGCCCGCGAGGACGACGTTCATCAGCGCCTGTCCGCCGGTGCCGGTGCCGCGCCCGGACGGCAGCGGGAAGAAGTCCAGGCCGATCGCCCGCTGGTACTCGTCGGGCGACGCGGTGACGTAGTAGTCGATCCACTCCGGCGGTCGCGTGGCGAAGAGCGTCGCGACGGAGTCGACGAACGCCGCCGCGCGCGCGGCGCTGTCGCTTCGTACGCCCGGTCCGGCGAGGTACGCGCGGAGCAGCCGGACGACGTCGCCTACATCCGCGGCCGTCGTATCCACGCCGAAGCCGACGCCGACGACGGGGATGCCGGGCCGGGCGCGCTGGGCGGAGAGCGGCACGGCGGTCAGCGCGCACGCGACGACGAGCAGCGACAGGGTCGAGGTCGTCGGGCTCCGGGTCGTTCGAGCGCGCGGGAGCATGGCGTCACCGGCCCGGCCGATCGCCGCCGCGGACGGGCTGCGCCACGCCCTCGGCGCCGTCCGCGTTCGCGACGAGCGCGCTACCCGCATCGGCTCTGGAACCCCGAACGGCGCGGACCCCTCGCGTCATGCCCGGCGGCGGCCGGCGTCTTACTTGATGTCCGTCAGCGCCCAGCGCAGCATGCCGATGGTGCCGGCGATGATGTACGACTCCTTCTTCACGTCGTCCATCTCCCGGGTGTACTTGTCGCAGGCGGCCTGGTCGAACCCGCGCTTGACCGCGTAGGGGTTCGAGGTGGTCATGGCCCTGAAGGCCTGCATCGCGGCAAGGGCGCGGACGTATCCCACGTGCGTGCCGCGCGGGGGCATGAAGTCCTCGAGCTTCGTGGCGGCCGCCCACATCGTCTTGTCGTCGGCGCCGGTTGCGCCGATGTACGCCCAGGTGCCGGATGCGGGGTGCCACTTCAGGATCGAGAACTGACAGGTGTTGCCGGTGGGCGTCGTCGCGATGGGCAGGGCCCGGAACCGGACCTCGTTCAGCTTCCGGCTGAGCTTCGTCACAACCTGTTCCGTGAAGGAGTCGGTGTGCCCGCCCTGCCTGTGCCTGGCGTTGCAGGTGAGCATCTCGACGGTTTCCAGCCCTGAGTTGAGCTTCTTCCAGGTGGTCACGAGGTCCACGAAGGCGTCGGAGTTCAGGCCGCAGAACGCGGAGGGGTCTCCGTGGCCCCAGAAGACCAGCGTGGTGAGCCCGGAGATCTTCTTCGGCTTCGTTTTCACGTTCTGCGCCGGAGCCGCGTAGGTCGTGGCCAGGGCCTGAGCGCGGTTCTGGTGATCGTCCTCTCCCCAGATGACGAGCGTTCCCATCGTTCCTCCGCAGAAAGAGAGTGTCGAGATCACGCCTCCGGGACGGACGCCGATGCGGGACGCGCATGCAGCGGCGGACGGGCGGACCGGGGCGGCCCGCTTCGGGCGCGGGGGGTGCGAGCGGATCGTCGTGCATCCCGGGGCTCCGGGCGGCGGCCCGCTCCGGGCGCACGGCGTGCGATGCTCAGCACGGACCGCGTACGACGGCGTGGGCCCCGGCGGCGCAGCCGATGGTTCGGCGATGTGGTCGGTGATCGCCGCTCGACAGGGGCATGATTGCATGGCGCGCGGCTGAAATCAATCCAATGCGGTTCTTCCCCGGTCCCCGTCGCGGCGTGCGGCGCACGGCGGGCGCACGCACTTTGCGCCCTGGCGCCGGTCGAGGTCGCCCCCGGTCCCTCGCTCTCGCGGAGGATTCACGTGACGCCCCGGCGGAGGACGTTCATCCCTCTGGCGCTGGTTCTCGTCTCGCTGGCCTCGCTCATCCTCGTTCCTTTCCTGGTGCAGCGGAGTGTGGACGAGCTGAGGCGCGAGATCACGCACGTAGCGGAGCCGGCGCGGGCGCTGGTCACGGAGATCCAACTCGTCCTCGCGCTCGAGGTGGCCGGGGCGCGCGCGTTCCTGCTCACGGGCGACTCCCGCTACGCGGTGGCCCACGAGGCGGCGCGGGTCGCCAGGACACAAGCCATCGCGCGGCTTCTCCCGCTGACCCGCCGTCTCGGTCCGCGGCCCCATGGCGCGGCCGTCGAGCTGGTCGATGCGCTCCGGCCGGCGGATGCGGGGCTCGACTCGCTGTTCGCCGGTCGACTCTCGGCCGCGCAGTACGTGGAGCGCCTGTCCGGCCAGCAAGCGAGCTTCGAGCGCGCGACGGCGTCGGCGGTCCACCTCGACCGAGAGATCGGCCGGGAGGTGGCGGAGCGCCTCGAGCTGATCCGGGTCCGGGAGCGGTTCGGCACCGTGCTGACGGCGCTGCTGGTGCTCCTGGCCAGCGTCGCGGCGCTGCTGGTGGCGCACCTCGGGCGGGAGTACCGGCTGCTCGCCGCGCGCCGCGACGCCCAGGCGCGCCGCCAGGAGGCGCTGCGGGGGGCGGCCGAGGCGCTGAGCGCCGCGACGAGCGTGCCGGAGGCGGTGCGCACGATCGCCGAGCGCGCCGTCTCGCTGACGCGCGCGCGCGGCGCGTACGTCGAGCGCCTGGAGGCACCGGCGCCGGGGGGCGAGATGGAAGTCGTGGCCGTCGCCGGCGACGGCGTGCCGCCGCTCGGCACCCGGGTGCCGTACCCGGGCTCGCTCAGCGCGGAGATCATCGGCTCGGGCGAGGCGACGGTGATGATGGAGGTCGGCGCGATCGGCGAGCGGATGGCGCCGTACCTCCGGGAGACGTGCCGCGGCTGCTCGGGGCTGGTCGTCCCCCTGACCTCGGAGGGGAGCGTGCTCGGCGCGCTGGTGCTGCTGCGCGGCGCGGAGCAGCGCCGGTTCACGGCGGACGAGGCGGCGTCCGTCCGCGGGCTCGCGGACCTGGCATCGGCGGCGCTGCGGCGGGTGCTGCTGCTGGAGCAGATCGACCGGGAGCGGCGCTCGCGGCTGGCGCTGCTCCAGTCGACGGAAGAGGCGATCTGCGAGGTCGACGCGGAGGGGAGGTTCACGTTCGTGAATCGCGCCGCGGCGAGGATCCTGGGCTACGCGCCGGAGGAGATGCTCGGGCGCGACGCGCACGCTCTCGTCCACGCCACGCGGCCGGACGGCTCGCCGTACCCGGTGCAGGAGTGCCCGATCTCCCGCGCGGCCCTGGCGGGGAGGAGCGTGCGGGCCGATACCGAGATGCTCTGGCGCAAGGACGGAACGCTGTTCCCGGTGGAGTACTCGTCGTCGCCGATCATCGCCGACGGCGAGGTGCGGGGCGCGGTCGTCGTCTTCACGGACATCACGGAGCGGAAGCGGATCGAGGCCGAGCGCGCGGCGCTGCTCGCGCGGGAACGGGAGGCGCGTGGGGAGGCGGAGCGGCGCGCGCGCGAGGAGGAGGCGCTACGCCGGGCGACGGAGGCGATGACGGCGGCGTACACCGTCGAGGAGACGCTCCGTCGGATCGCGGAGAGCGCGCTCGACGCGACGGCGGCCGACGGCGCATTCGTCGAGCGCCTCGACGAGACGCAACGCTGGCTGGTGGTGCTCGCCGCCGCGGGCGAGCTGACGCCAAAGGTCGGCACGCGGCTCCCGTATGAGCGCTCGTTCGGCGAGCGCGTGATCGAGCGGGGCGAGCCGCTGGTGATCGG
>JADGGV010000812.1 GCA_019689775.1 Gemmatimonadota bacterium | reverse complement strand
CACCTCCGCCGTCTTCCGCCACCCCGTCCACCCCGGCCCTCGCACGAACCGCCCCGGCGTCGCACCGGTGTGCTGGCCGTTCCGCAGCACCGGCACGCCGTTCACGAACACGTCGCGCACGCCCGTCGCCAGTTGGTGCGGCTGCTCGAACGTCGCGTGATCCTCCATCCGCGCCGGGTCGAACACCACCACGTCCGCGTAGTAGCCCGACGTCAGCAAGCCGCGCTTCTTCAGCTTCAGGTTCGTCGCCGGCAACGACGTCAGCCGCCGGATCGCCTCCGCCAGCGGCAGCACCTTCTCCTCCCGCACGTACTTCCCCAGCAGGCGCGCGACGTTGCCGTACGCCCGCGGATGCGGGTTCGACGTCAGGAACACCCCCTCCGGCGCCGGCGTCCCCTCGTCCGAGCCGAAGCTCACCCACGGCAGCGTCAACTGCTTCCGGATGTTGTCCTCCGACATCAGGAAGTAGACCGCGCCCACCCGGCTGTCGTCCTGGATCACCAGGTCCATCGCCGTCTCCTCCGGCGACTTCCCCCGTAGCTTCGCCACCTCCGCCAGCGTCTTCCCCGTCAGGTACTTCAGCGAGTCCTGCTTGAACGCCACCAGGAGCACCCGCTCCGGCGAGCCCGCCAGCAGGTACAGGCTCTCCCACGCGTTCGTCGGCGTCCTCATCTCCCGCGCCACCCGCGCCCGGACCGCCGGATCCTGCAACCGCTTCCGCCACGCCTCCAGCCCGCCCTCCTGCACCCACGGCGGCATCGCCGCATCCAGCCCCGTCGCCCCCGCCGGGTACGTGTACATGTCCGCCGTGATCTTCAGCCCCGCCTTCCGCGCCGAGTCCACCTTCGCGATCACCTGGTCCAGCTTCGGCCAGTTCTCCACCCCCGCCGCCTTCAGGTGGTAGATCTCCGCCGGAACGTTCGCCTCCTTCGCGATCCGGATCAGCTCGTCCACCGCCTCCAGCAGCCCGTTCCCCTCGCTCCGCATGTGCGAGATGTACATCCCCCCGTACTTCGATGCCTCCTGCGCCAGCGCGATCAGCTCCGGCGTCTTCGCGTAGAACCCCGGCGCGTAGATCAGCGCCGAGCCCACGAGACTCGACGTCATGTCGTTTTGCGGGGTCTGGGTGTAAAAAAAAAAGGGGGGGGGGGGGGGGG
>JADGGV010000811.1 GCA_019689775.1 Gemmatimonadota bacterium | reverse complement strand
CTCACGCCGGGTACCACGCGGCCGGTGCGGGTTATGGAGTGTGGGGGGGGGGGGGGGGGGGCGGGGGGGGCGGGCGCCCCGCCGTCCATGGCGTGACATCGGTTGAGTAGCCCAGACGACGAGGAGATGCCGCATGGGCATTTCGATGGGGAAGACCGGACGGTCGGAGGTCGCCGAGATCAACATGACCCCGATGATCGACGTGCTGCTGGTGCTGCTGGTGATCTTCATGATCGCGCAGCCGCTGCTGCAGAAGTCGATCGATGTCCAGCTTCCGGTGGACAAGCCGAGCACGCAGTCGGCTCCGAGCACACAGATCGTGCTGGAGATCGACGCGGACGGCAGCTTCAAGGTGAACACGAAGCCGGTGGCGAAGGGCGAGCTGGAGAGCTTCCTGCGCGACCTCTATACGGGGCGGCCGGACAAGATCCTGTTCGTCAAGGCGGACGGCAACGTGCTGTATCAGGACGTGATCGGCGCGATGGATGCCGCGCGTGGCGCCGGCGTGAAGGTGCTCGGCGCGGTGATGGAGCCGATGACGGCGCCGAGCGGGGCCTGAGGCGGCGGATCGTCGGTCGAGCGGCCCGGTCGCCGATGGGCGGCCGGGCCGCTTCGCGTTCCGGCAACGCGCTGTGGGTGGGCCGCCCCGCCGGCGGCGCTGTACCATTCGACCATGAGCGAGCCGACGTCGGGCCGGGTGCTGGAGTCTCAGCCCCGGCTTCTTCAGCACCTCTTCTCGAGCGCACCCCGGTGGCGACAACCGGAGGATGTGCCGAGCCTGTTGCTTTCGCTCGTGTTGCACGCCTGCCTCGTGCTCTTCGTCTGGCTCGGCCGGGAGCACCTGGCGCTCACGCCGACGGACGCCGGCGTCGGGACGGGACACGCGGCGGGCGCCGCGGGTGGTGGTGGCGGCGGCGGGAGCGAGGAGGTCAGCTACGTGGAGCTCGTCACGCCCGCTGCCGCGCCGGCGCCGAAGCCCGAGCCGGTACCGGAGCCGCCGCCTCCCCCCAACGTCACGCCGATGCTCGTCCAGCCGGTCCTGAAGCCGGCGAAGCTGGCGATGCCGCTGCCGTCGGAGCTCTCGATCGTGGCGCCGAAGGCCGTCCTTGGCGCGCCGGCGCCGATGAACGTGGCGGGCACGGAGACGGGGAGCGGCGGGGGGACGG
>JADGGV010000810.1 GCA_019689775.1 Gemmatimonadota bacterium | reverse complement strand
CTCCCCCCACTCTCCGACCCGTCCGCTCTCCCACTCTTCCACCCCGCCCCATGCGGTTCGACGAGTTCCAGGCCGCCGCCGAAGCGGTATGGGCCGAGATCCCCGACCAGTACAAGGCCGGCGTGGATGCGCTGGTCGTCGAGCGAAAGGCGCTGGCGCATCCCACGATCCGCGACATCTACACGCTCGGCGAGTGTCTTACGGAGACGTGGCCGTCGGATTACCATGGCCCGGAGACGCTCCGCTCCGTGCTGGTCCTGTATTACGGCTCGTTCCTACGCCTGTCGCGGCTCGATCCGGACTTTGATTGGGACGAGGAGCTGTGGGAGACGGTGACCCACGAGCTGCGGCACCACCTGGAGTCGCTCGCCGCCGACGACACGCTGGAGGACGTCGACTACGCGGCCGACGAGAACTTCAAGCGGCTCGAGGGCGAGCCGTTCGACCCGTACTTCTTCCGCCGGGGCGAGGCGGTGGCGCCGGGGCTGTACACGGTCGAGCGGGACGTGTTCGTCGAGGTGGAGGCGCGCAGGTGGCGGCCGGGCGAGCCGGTCGAGTTCGACATCGGCCGCCAGCGCTACCGCGTCGCCGCGCCGGCGGAAGAAGGCGACGTGTGCTTCGTCCATCTCGTCGAGGGCGTCGATGCGGCCGGCGACGTCTACCTCGTGCTGACCCGGCGCCCGACGCTGCGCGAGACGCTCGGGGCGCTGGTGCGGCCGCGGCGTCCGCGGGTCGTGGAGACGGAGGCGCGTGCGGAGCGCGTGGGCGACGGGCGGTCGGGCGGCGACGTCGCGCTGTAAAATCCTGAAACACCGCCGCGCAAGAAGTGCGCGGAGCGCGGGGTCGGCCGGAAGCGCGGCGGGCCCCGTTTTTCGCGTCCTGGCACGACGAACCGCCGCATCCGGCCGTCGGGCGCGGCTCTTGCCCCCGGGGCCGCGGCGCAAGACGGCAACCTCTGACTCTGACGACGGAGCGTAGCAGATGGACTCGACGATTCGAGGGATCGGGCGGCGTTTGCTGCTGCTCGGCGTGGTGGTGGCGGCCGGGGCGTGCGCGCCGTCGGATTCGGGGCGGGATCCCGTCGGGCCGGGGCCCGTCCCGCAGGCCTCGCTCCGGGGGTTGGGGCGGGGCTATTATAACAATCTCCGACCCCACCAGACACGACGTCATCGCGAATT
>JADGGV010000809.1 GCA_019689775.1 Gemmatimonadota bacterium | reverse complement strand
GCCCTCCCCAGCCCCCACGCCACCGTCGGACGCGCCGCCGTCCATCCGGGCGCCGGCATCAGCCGGAGCTGCTCCGCGACATCCCGCAGCTCCGCCTCGGTCACCAGCGCCTCCCCTTCCGCGAACGGGGAGGCCGGCAGCTCCGCGCTGGCCAGCAGTCCCGCAGTGTCCGTCGGCACGACGACCTCGTAGTACCGGCAGCGTCGCGCGTGGCACGAGCACACGAGCCCGGTGCCCCGCGCCGCGCACGTCCGCGCGTCGATCGGGCCCGGCGGCGCCTCCGCCCGCCGGACCCGGCTTACGGCCGTGTCCCCCGAGACCTCGTACGCCGTGTAGCTGCGCTCGAACCGCAGCGGAAAGCGCGCGAGGCCGCCCAGCTCGACCCACCCGTCCACCGCGACCGTGCGCGGCATCCACCACCGGAAGCCGACCAGCCCGTAGTCGATCGTCAGGAAGCGCAGGTCCGCCCGGATCGGCTTAAGGATGCCGGGGATGTCCTTCGCGTCCTCCGGGTCGTCGTTGTCCCGCTCCAGGTCGAAGGCGTCCGCCAGCCTCACCACCGCGCGGACGACGGCCGCGCTCCCGTCCTCCAGCCAGAGCGAGCCCCGCAGGAGATGTGGATCGCGCCGCCGCGGCATCACCCGCAGCTCCACCAGCCGCAGCGTTCGCCCGTCGGGGAGCCGCAGCGTCGTCGTATCCCCGACGGCGAAGCGGTAGTGCGCCTCGGCGCCCGCGGCCAGCGGATGCCTCAGGAACGTCGAGTCGCTCCCCAGCCCCAGCAGCAGCCGGTCGTCCATCGGATCGAACGCCAGGTCCGCCACGTCGGATCGGAGGTCCTCCGGGATGCGCACGTCGCGGAGCGCCGCGGGCACCGCCTCGCGCGCCCCCACCACCTCGACCCGCCCGGGCGCGTCCCGCCGCCACGTCACCCGCGCCGCCAGCTCCCGCCGGTACAGCAGCCGGTCCCGGCGTAACGCCTGCACGCCGAACGAGATGTGTTCCCGCGCCAGCGCCGAGTACGTCGTGATCGAGGCGTCCGTGACCTCTCGGCGCGCCCGCGCCCGCGCCACCAGCTCTCGGGTCTCCACGTTCGCGAACGCACCAGTGGTGTCCACTGGTGGTGGGGAGGGGCGGTCGGGCGGGGTCTGTTGCAGCAGCAGCACGGCGGCGACGATCCACATACGGC
>JADGGV010000808.1 GCA_019689775.1 Gemmatimonadota bacterium | reverse complement strand
AGATGTGTATACGCCACCCCGCCCGAGCTGCTCGAGCAGCATCCTCACCCGCCGCGCGTCCGGCGCCTCGGGCGCCGCCCGCAGGTAGTGCTCGAGGTCGGCGGCGGCCTCCTCGACGCGGCCGGCGCGGGCGTGGATCATCCCCCGATCCCGCACCTCCTCGACCGCGTCGGGACGCAGGAGCAGGATCCGCTCGACGGCGGCCAGCGCCCGCGCGTCATCCCGCGTGTTCAGGTAGATCCCCTTCAGGTTCGCGAGGATCCGCACCAGGATGTCGCGCTTCCCGGCCGGCCGCAGGAACTCCGGCCGCAGTTGCACCGCGCCGCCGAACACCCGGTCGAGCAGCTCCTGCGCCTCGTCCGCGAACCGGATCTCGCCGTTCTGGAACGGATCCACCAGCAGCGTCAACGCCTCGCCCGTGTACTGCACCAGGAAGTGCCCCGGGAAGTTCACCCCCGCCAGCGGCAACCCGAGCCGCCATCCCACCTCGAGGTAGACGACGCTGAGCGTGATCGGGATCCCCGCCCGCCGGTCCAGCACGTCGTTCAGGAACGAGTTCCGCGGGTCGTAGTACGCCTCCGTGTTGCCGCGAAACCCCTCCTCCACGAACAGCACCCGGTTCAGCTCCTGGAGCACGACCAGCGGCGCCGTCTCGTCGGCCAGCCGGTCCCGCGTCCGCTCCGCCAGCAGGTCCAACCGCCGCAGGTACGGCCCCGTCCCCAACTGCGGGTACTCCTCCGCCGCGATCATCAGCGCCGCCGCCGCCAGGTCCAGCTCCGCCTCCGGCGCGGCCACCATCGCCGCGAAGCGCGCGCGGGCCGACGGCCCCGGAACCATCACGCCCCCCGCGCCTCCCGGAAGAGCGACGTCAGCCGCTCCACGTTCCCCGCCAGCTCGCGCACCCGGCCGTGGATCTCCGCCGTCGTCGCCGCCGTCGGCAGCTCCGCCTGCACCTCCTCGCCCTCCCCGTGCGGCAGGAACACCACCGTCACCCGGTAGCCCGGCGCGCCCGTCCCCCGCCGCGCGACCAGTTCCACCGTGTACGCCCGGCCATCCACCTCGAGCGAGTCCGCCAGCCGGTGGTCCACCCACGACCGCGGCCGCGAGAACTTCGTCATCGCACTCACCCTCCCATCTCTCTCGTGCTCGCCCCCACC
>JADGGV010000004.1 GCA_019689775.1 Gemmatimonadota bacterium | reverse complement strand
CCGCCCACCCGAGCTACTGCGCCCTGAACTGCGGCTTCCGCTTCTCCACGTACGCCGCCAGGCCCTCCTTCGCGTCCTGGCTCTGGAAGAGCAACTGCTGTAGCTCGCGCTCGACCGCCAGCGCGTCCTGCAACGGAAGCTCGCCCCCGGTCTGCACCGAGCGCTTGATGTTGCCCACCGCCTTCGCCGCCGCGTTCGGCGGCGTGAAGCGCCGCGCGTAGTCCAGGACCTTCTCGAGGAAGTCGTCGCGGCTCGCCGCCTCCACCACGTCGCCCACGATCCCCAGCGCCTGCGCCTCCTCGAAGTCGAAGGTGCGGCCCGTGACCATCAGCTCGATCGCCTTGCTCTTGCCGACGAGCCGCGTCAGCCGCTGCGTCCCGCCCGTCCCCGGCAGCACGCCCAGATTGATCTCCGGCAGGCCGATCTTCCCGGCACCCTTGCGCGCGATGCGGAGGTCCGCGGCCATCGCGATCTCGAGCCCCCCGCCCACCGTGTGCCCGTTCAACGCCGCGATCACCAGCTTCGGCGTCTGCTCGAACCGGTTCAGCGTCTCGTTGGCGTGCAGGCAGAAGTAGTACTTGAAGTGCGGCGTCACCGAGTTCAGCATCGCGATGTTGGCGCCTGCGCAGAAGAACTTCTCCCCCGCGCCGGTCACCACGATCACGTGCACGGCCTCGTCCATCCGCGCCCGCAGGATCGCGGCGTCGAGCTGCCGCATCATCTCATACGTGTACGTGTTCGCCGGTGGGTCGTCCAGCGTCAGGATCGCCACCCCGTCCCGCGCCTCGTAGTGCACCAGCGTGCGCGCCTCCTCGGTCGTCGCCTGATCCATGACACTCGCCATGACACCCTCCGTTCGTGGGCAGCGCCGGCCTGGCTCCGCCTCGGTCCATGTTCCCAGCATCTGGGGGGCGACCTCGCGGTCGCTCGTTCACCCGCGCCTGCGGCGCGCGCCGGCGATCACCGCCAGAACGTCGGCGCCGCCTCCGCCCCGCCGCTCAGCGGTCGCGCGACCCCGTCCGCGACCCCATCCACATAGCCCCGCAGGAAGATGCGCATCATCTCCGCCGCCAGCGCATCCACCGGCACGTCCCGCCCCGGGTGGTACCAGTTGTAGATCCAGTTCATCATCCCGAACAGCGAGAACGTCGCCACCCGCAGCGACGCCGCGTCCGCCTCCGGGCGCAGCGCCGCCAGGATCCCGGTGCAGATCTCCGTGTAGCGCCGCTTCAGCGCCGCGACGCGCTCGCGCAGCTCGCCCGACAGCGCCGTCGCCTCGTGCGAGAGCACCTTCATCTCCTTCATGTTCGCCACGAAGAAGCGAAGGTGGTTCTCGATGAACAGCCGCAGGCGCTCCTCCGGGTCGGTGACCCCGTCCAGCCGCCGCTCCAGGTTCTCGACCACCGTCCCGAAGGCGTGCTGCTGGATGCGGAAGAGGATCGCCTCCTTGCTCGGCACGTAGTAGTACAGCCCCGAGAGGCTGATCCCGGTCGCGCGGCTGATATCGCGGATGCTCGCCCGGTGGTAGCCCTTCTCGGCGAAGATCGCCGCCGCGGTGCGGAGGATGAGCGTCAGCTTCTCGTCGTGCGGCGCCTGCTCGTCCGCCATGGCTCGGGCCTTTCGTTCGGACGTTCGACCGTGAACCTAGACCTCGCCGGGCGGCCGGGTCAAGTGCCCGCGCACCTTGCGGTTTCCTCATGTGAGGCCTAGCTTTTGGCGTCCGCGGGACGACCCCTCCATTCGCCACCACCGATGCCTCGCTCGCGCCGACGCGCCCGCCCGCTCCTCGTCCTGCTCGCCGCGATCGCGGCGTGCTCCGATGCGCCCGATGCGCCGACGGCGCTGCTCGTCACGCCCGAGACGCACGCGGCGCTGGCGGTCGGCAGCTCGCTCCCCGGCCTCCCGGAGCTGGCCGCGGCCGCGGACAGCGCGGCGCTCGCGCCACCGGATGCGGCCGGCCTCGCGCAGGCGCGGAGGCTCTGGGCCAGTGCCGACAGCGCGCCCGACGCACCGTCCGCCCGCGCACTCCGCACGCAGGCCAACCGCCTGGCGGCCCCGATCCTCGCCGCCTCCCTCGACAGCGTGGCGCTCGCCGCCGCGCAGCAGAAGCTGGAGCGGTGGTCCGAGCTGGCCGGCGCGGCGCTGCGGGGCGCCGACCTGCCGGAGCTGGCCGACGCCGTGGCCGACGGCGGCGCGCTGCTCCAGCGCGCCCGCGAGGCCGCGCGGGCGGGGGATCGCGCCGCCGCCGTGCTCGCCACGCTCGACGCCAGCGAGCGCCTCGCGGAGACCACGCCACGCGCGGTCGCGCTCCGGCTCGCGTCCGCCGACGAGCGCGCGCTCGAGGCGCTCCGCCGCGCCGTCGGCCCGCGCGACGGCGACGCCGCCGTCCGCCGCGCCGAACGGATCGAGCGGCTGGTCCGGGGCGCCCGCGAGGCCATCGCCGCGGGGAAGTACGACGTCGCGATCCGCCGCGCCTACTACGCCCGCCAGCTCCTCGGCCAGGCCGGCGCTTCCGGGGGGCCGTGATGTCCATGCACCCGGCCGTCGCCCTCCTCGCCGTCGACCCGGGCCTGATCGATCTCGTCCTCGGCGCCCTGGCCAGCCCATGGCTCGCCCCGGTCCTCCTGCTCGTCGGCGTCCTCGGCATCCTCATCGAGGTCAAGGCGTTCACGCACGGGCTCGCGGGCGCGCTCGGCGTCCTCGCGCTGGCCCTCTTCTTCGGCAGCCACTTCCTCGTCGGCATGACGGGCTGGCTGGAGCTCGTGCTCCTCGGTGCCGGCGTGCTCATGCTCCTCCTGGAGGCCATCGCGCTCCCCGGCGTCGGCGCCTTCGGTGTGCTCGGCGCCCTCGCCGTCCTGGCTAGCATCTACCTCAGCCTGGTCGGCCACCCGGCCACCCCCGAGGCCTACAGCCAGGCCGCGGGGATCCTCGGCGCCACCCTGATCGCGGCGCTCGTCTCGATCTGGGCGCTCTTCCGCGTGCTGCCGAAGAGCAACCGGCTCGGCCGCTCCGGCGTCGTGCTGGGCGAGGTCATGTCCCGGGAGAGCGGCTATGTCGCCCGCGCCGGCCGGCCGGAGCTCGTCGGTACGGTCGGCACCGCGATCACCGACCTCCGCCCCTCCGGGAGCGCGGAGTTCCGCGGTGAGCGGCTCGACGTCGTCGCCGAGGGCGGCTACATCCCGGCCGGCACGCCGGTCGTCATCGCGCAGTCGGACGGCTACCGCCACCTCGTGCGGCCCGCGGAATAGCGCCCGCGACCCTTTCACCCTGAGGCCCCGATGGACATGATCTTCCCGGTCCTCCTCCTTGCGTTCGCGCTGATCCTCGTCTTCCTCTTCGCGTCGTTCATCCCCGTCCGGCTCTGGATCACGGCCGTCTTCGCCGGCGTGCGCGTCGGGCTCACCGACCTGGTCGGGATGCGCCTGCGTAAGGTGAATCCGGCCGCGATCATCGGACCGCTCATCGCGGCGACGAAGGCCGGGCTCCAGCTCACGCCCTCCCAGCTCGAGAGCCATTACCTGGCGGGCGGGCGCGTCGACAAGGTCGTCAACGCCCTCATCAGCGCCGACAAGGCCGAGCTCGCGCTGCCGTTCCAGCAGGCGGCCGCCATCGACCTGGCCGGCCGCGACGTCCTCGAGGCCGTCAAGGTTTCCGTCAACCCCAAGGTCATCGAGACGCCCCGCGTCGCGGCCATGGCCAAGGACGGCATCCAGCTCATCGCCGTCGCGCGCGTGACCGTGCGCGCGAACATCAACCGGCTGGTCGGCGGCGCGGGCGAGGAGACGATCCTCGCCCGTGTGGGCGAGGGGATCGTCTCCACCATCGGCTCCGCCGACTCGCACAAGACGGTGCTCGAGAACCCCGACGCCATCTCCAAGACCGTCCTCGGCAAGGGGCTCGATGCCGGCACCGCGTTCGAGATCCTCTCCATCGACATCGCCGACGTCGATGTCGGGAAGAACATCGGCGCCCAGCTCCAGACCGATCAGGCCGAGGCCGACAAGCGCATCGCGCAGGCCAAGGCCGAGGAGCGCCGCGCCATGGCCGTCGCCGCCGAGCAGGAGATGAAGGCCAAGGTCCAGGAGATGCGCGCGAAGGTCGTGGCCGCCGAGGCGGAGATCCCGCTCGCCATCGCCGAGGCGTTCCGCCGCGGCAACCTCGGCGTGATGGACTATGTGCGCTACCGCAACGTCAGCGCGGACACCGACATGCGGCGCGCCATCGCGGGCGGCGCCGACGACGTGCTGCCGGTCGAGCCGTCGCCATGAGCGGCGTCGCCGTCGTCGTCATCGCGTTCATCGTCCTGGCGAACATCCTTCGGCTGGTGGGCAAGACCGGTGGGGTAGGGCAGCGCGCCGGCCGCCCGCGGCACCCGGAGCTGCGCCGGTATGCGCCCGGCGACCCGCGCCGGCTCCCCGGTGCTCGCGCCCCTGACCCGTCCAGCGCCGCCGTGACGATCCCCGACGATTTCTGGCGGATCCTGATGGGCGAGGCGCGGTCTTCTCCGAGCCCGGTGTCCGCGCCGGAGCCCGCGGCCAGGCCGGCGCCCGCTCGGTTCGACGAGGAGGCCGGGGCGGACGAGGAGGCGGAGGTCGCCGAGGGGCGACTCCTCGAGGAAGCCTCGTCGTTGGAGGAGCCCGCGGGGGGTGGGCTGCGCACGATCGCCGGCGGCGGGTCGGTCGCCCCGTCGGTCCGCCCGACCGTGCCGGTGCCGGTGGAGCCGCCACCGACGGCGGCGCCCAGGACCCGCGTCCGCGACCTGCGCCGCGCCATCATCCTGCGGGAGGTCCTCGGACCGCCGAAGGGGCTGGAGTAGCCACGCGCCGGCTGTTATCTTTGAGTGCTCGAGGCGATCCGCGCGCCGGGATGGCGGAACGGCAGACGCAGCGCACTCAAAATGCGCCGGGGGTCACCCCCGTGTGGGTTCGAGTCCCACTCCCGGCACTCCGCGGATCGCTCCGTCAACGAACCCGCAGCACTCCCCTCATCCCCGGGTGGTAGCGGCAGTAGTAGTGCTCCGCCCCGGGCCGCCGCACGACCAGTCGCCAGCTCGCGCCCGGGCCCAGCTCCCCCGAGTCCCAGCCGCCGCCGACTCGCGTCGCCGTGTGCGGTACGACGTCGTCGTTCCGGAAGACCACGGTATCCCCAACGGCCACCACGAGCGAGTCGGGCGCGAACCCGAAGTCGTGCAGCCGTACCAGGTGGCTGCGCGGGCGCAGTCGGGCGCACGACGCAGCGGCCGCCACGAGCAGCCCGATGGCTGCGGCGCGCGGCAACATCCGCCGCCGCGCGCCGAACCGCCGCACCGAGCTAGACACTGAGCTTCGACTGGAGCTGCTTGGCCATGTCCAGGTGCTGCTGCACGCCCATCCGCGCCGTCTGGAGCAACTGCTTCAGCTCCGCGTTCTGCGCGTTCGGGATGAGCTGCTGATCCAGCGCGTTCAGGACCTCCTGATGGAAGGCGACCTCGTGGTCGATGTACGCCTTGTCGAAGTCCTTCCCGGTCTTCCCCCGCAGGTCCTTCAGCGCGTCGGCCGCCTTGTTCTGGAGGTCCGTGCTCGCGTCCGACGGCGCCGGCGTCAGGTTCAGCCGCTTCGCCAGGTCGGTCGCCTGCTTGTTCAGCGACGAGTGGTCCGTCACCATCCGGCGCGCGAACGCCTTCACATCCGCCGCCACCGCCTTCCCCTCCGCCAGCACGCCGCTCGCGCTATCCGCGCTGTTCGCGGCGAGCGCGATCTGCGCGATCTGCGCGTCCGTCAGCGCCGGCGCCATGGGCGCGGGCGTCGCCGCCGGCGGCGCCGTCGGCGCCATCGCGCCGGTCGTGTCCCCGGCGGCCGGCGTGCCCATGGCCGCCGCCCCTTCCTCCGACTGCCGCCGACAGCCCGCGACCACGCCCAGCATCAGCACCACGGTGACCGACCAGGTGAGCAACCCTCGCTTCTCCATGTCTCCCTCCGTCTCGACCGTGCGAGCGAGGGAGGCGGGAGCCTCCCGCCCCCCGGGGGCGCCGTCGGCGCACCAGCCGCCGCGCCCTGCAAGCGTCTGCTCCGCGCGGCATTAACCGCGCCGCGACGTCTCGCGGATCGCTTGCCGCGTCTGCCTATACGGCCTCACGCACAATTTGTCAAGGAAAGAATGGCGTTATTGTGCGAAGTGCCCGCCAACCCGACGCCCCGGCCGGCGCGAGCGAGCCACAGGTGGCTGCGGCGGGCCCGCGCCGGCCGGGGCGTCGACCGGGCCGGCTCGAGGGGCGCGGGCCGTGTGGCCGGGCCGGCGCCTCGAGCAGTCGCGACCGGTCTCAGGCGCGGGCGACCTCGGCGTGAAGCCCGGCGGCCTGCGGGTGTGCAGCGGCGTTGCTGACCTGGATGAAGCGAGCCCAGTCGCGCTGGAGGGCGACGACCCGGCCGGTGGGCGTCTCCAGCATGAGCTGCGATGGGGTTCCGGCGCGGCAACGCACGATCTCGCCCTCACGTAGGCCGAGGTCGGCGCAGAGGGCACGGAGTGCACCGAACAGGATGCGGCGGATCTGGATCGCCTCGCCGGTATCCGCGGCGGCGAGGCTGCGGACGGGCTCCGAGGCATAGGCGGTCGGCATGCGATGCTCCTGCGGGGAGAGTGATCGTGGGCGCTCGAGGCCCTCGGGTTCCGGTTGAAGCGAAAGGCCCCGAGCGCAGCCGGCGGCTGAGCCTCGGGGCCCTTCGGTCGGGTCCGTCGGAGGACCCGATCCGCTCCATTTGTTTCTGAAGTATACCCGATCCGACGATGGATCACAAGCCGGGATCACGGAGGATCGTGACCCGGCGGCTTCCCTTTGGGCGGCTTCCCTTTTCCGGGTGGCGGGCCGGAGCCCGGTGCGACGGGCGGTCGCCCCGGGCTCCCCCGTCCTCGGGATCGTGTGGCATCTCCCGGCTTCCCGCCGCCGGGGGGTCCGTGGGCATTGCCGAATCCCTGGGCGACGGCGGCGGCGGCCTGTGCCGGCAGGACGCCCTCGCGCACGAGACGCTGGACCGCGTCGGGGAGCTGCCTGAGGTCGGCGGAGGAGGCGCCGCGGTCGACGAGGGTGCTGACGGCGTCGGCGGCGGCGTCGGCCGGGACGCCCTCCTGGACGAGGTCGCCGAGGGTCACGACGGCCTGGGCGAGGGCGGTGGGTGCACGCTTCCGGCCGGCGAGCCGGCGGACGGCGTGCTCCGGCACGCCGCGGTCGAGGGCGACGGCGGCCGCGGTGATGTCGGCGGGCGTCGCCGTGCGGTCGAGGAGTCCACGGGCTCGCTCCAGTCGGCCGGCCAGGCGCTGCACGACGGTTAGGATCATGTCGGCGGGCACGCCCTTGGCCTCGCCCTCGAGCGTCTTGTCGACCAGGGGGTCGAGCGGGAGGCCACGGGCGCGCGCCTGCGCCATGATCGCGTCGAAGCGGGCGGTGGCGCTGGCGGGGAGCTGCGCCCGTGCGCGGGCGAGCGCGCCGGGCTGCTGCGCGGCCGCGGCGTGCGCCAGCACGCCGCATAACCCCACGAGGAGGGTGACGGAGAACCTCGGTCGAACCATGGCGTTTGCTCTTCGAAGCGGTCTGCTACAAAGACGCGCGACGGTTCATTTCGTCACTTTTCGACGATGAAGCTGGCGTTTTCGCGCCCCCAGCCGTCCCGTTCGATCCCGGGCGCGTCCGAAGGCACCAGCCACGTCCGGCCGTCGATGAGGAACCCGAAGTGGTGATAGCCGACGGGGACGACGAGCTCGAGCTGCCAATCGGCGCCCACGCGCCGCATGGGTCGGGGCTGCCACCCGGTGAAATCGCCGCTCACGGCGGCGCGATGCGCGTGGGGCGCATGCAACCGGAACCGGACGCGGCGCCCGGCGCCGGCGGTCTCGCCGATCTCGACGACCGGTCGTGGGCGCGCCGGCGCGGGTGCGCCGGAGCTCAGCCGCCAGCTCACGCCGACGCTGGCGCCGAAGCTGCCGGGCGTGCCGTAGAGCGGATCCATGGTGGCCCGCCCGACCTGGGCGTGGCCCCAAAGCGCGCCTGCGAGCCGGGTCTGGACATCGATGCCGTAGCCGACCTCGCCCCCCAGCGGGGTATCCCAGGCGCGGACGCTGACGCTGACGTCCGTGCGCTCGCCGCCGATCGTCAGCGTCGCCGTCCCGCCGCGGAACCACCCGTTGAGCGCGCCGTGCCGTCCCTCGCCGGCCAGCTCGATGACGGCGGGCCCGACGGTGCGCGCGACGGCCAACGAGCCGCCCGTGACCGAGAGGACGCCGGTACGGTGGACGGCCGCAGCGCCCGTGTCGACGTCCATGCGGAAGGAGCCGCGGCGGACGTCGCCCTGCGCCGTGAGGACGACATCGCCCAGCGCGAACGCGACGCGCGGTTCGAGCGTGGCGCCGGCGGCGCGGAACCGGAACGGTTCGGTGTAGTCCAGGCCGAAGGCGGACGCCCGGAGGGCGAAGGCGCCGTGGCTCCAGGCGCGCGCGGCGTCGCCCGCCAGCTCGGCCTCGAGCCAGCCGGCCGGCTCGTCCGCGGACCCACGACCGCCGTCGACGTCGAGCTGGAGCGCGGCCGGGCCGGCCGACTGGAGCTGGAGCCGCGCGGCGGCGATCCCGTACAGGCCCGCCTCGCCGCCGTCGATCCCGGCGGGCGGCCGCGTGTGCGCCGCCGTGGCGTCCAGCCAGATGGAGACGCCCTGACCCTCCGCCGGGAGGGCCAGGGCGAGCATCCCCGCCAGCGCGGCCGCGCTGCGGGCGGCGCGTCCCCTCAGGAAGACCTCACGGGCGGTGTGACCGAGATCAGCGCGTTGCGCATGCCGAAGCCGTCGTCCACGTAGCGTTCCGCTTGTGGATCGCTGATCCAGCGCTGGCCGTCGACGACGAACATATACTTGTGCACGCCGGCCGGGAGCGGGATGAACCCGGTCCAGACGCCGTCGCCGTTCGCGTCGCGAAGCTCGGCGGCCGCGGGCTGCCACGCGTTGAAGTCGCCCGCGACCGCGACCGAGCGCGCCTGCGGCGCCTTGAGCACGAACTGCACGTAGACCATCGCGCCGCCATCGGTCCCGCCGACGGCGCCGGCCGCAGCGTCGTCGGGCGCGGCGGTGGCCGTCGGCCGCGAGCGCGGCCAGGCCAGGAGCGCTGCGAGTGCCGCGACGGGCAGGAGGGCCACGGGACGGAGCCGGATCGTGTGCGGCTCGATCGCCCAGCGCAGCGCGCGGCGCCACCAGGCGTCGCGGGGGCGCGCAGGTAGCGCGGCCATGACGCGGCACTCCAGCCAGGTCGGCGCCTTCGGCTCGCCGAGCCGTGCGAGGTCGGTCAGCAGCTCCCGCCACTCCTCCGCCTCGCGCGCCAGCTCGGGCGTGAGCGCCGAGCGCGGGATCTCGCCATCCAGGTACCGCTGCAGATCCGGGTGCATCACAGCACCTCCTCCAGCATCGCTTTCAGCGCCTCGCGGGCACGGTGCACGCGCATCTTGAGCGCCGGCACGGAGGCGTCGAGCATCGTGGCGATCTCGTCGTACGATCGGCCCTCGACGTGCTTGAGCAGGAACGCCTCGCGGAGACTCTCCGGCAGCCGCGCGAGCGCATCCTCGAGCACCGCCGCCAGCTCCGACCGGTCGAGGTCGCGGGCCGGATCGGCGCGTCCGGCCGTCGCCGCGATCGGCGCCTCCTCGAGGGGCACGTCCCGGCGCCGGCGGCTCTTCAGGTGATCCTTGCATCCGTTCACCAGGATGCGAAAGACCCACGCCCCGAAGCGCTCCGGGTCGCGGCAACGCCGGATCTCGGCGTACGCCTTCACGAGCGCGCCCTGCACGAGGTCGGCCGCGAGGTCGCCGTCGCCCACGACGCGCAGCGCGTGGCGGTAGAGCAGGTCCTGGTAGCGGCGCACCAGGATGCGGTACGCCTCGCGGTCTCCCGCGCGAACTCGGGCGACGACCGCGCCGTCCGCTTCCTCGTCCGTGCCCTTCTGCGCCGGGGGATCTACGCTCATATCCGACGACGGACCGCGGGAATGGTAACGCCAACCGGGGGAGCCATCTGCCCTTGCACGCCCTGGACCCTGCGGCTATACTCGCCCCCTGGCCGCGTGTTCCGCCCGCTTCTTGCCGGGGCAGACGCCCTCGCGTCGTCGGTGGGGGATGTCGGCCCCGTCGCTGTATCCGCCGGGCGCGTTCCGGGCGCCGCGACACCGGCCGGTCGTCGTAGGAAGCTGCCCCACAGGAGTCGGGTCATGGCGAGCAAGGGGTTGGAGGGGGTCGTCGCGGCGCAGACGGCGCTCAGTCACGTCTATGGCGATGAGGGCCGCCTCATCTACGCCGGCTACGAGATCGAGGACCTCGCGGAGAACACGACGTTCGAGGAGGTCTGCCACCTCCTCTGGTTCGGCGAGCTCCCGAACGCGTCCCGGCTCTCGGAGATCCGGCGCCAGCTCGTGGCCGGGGCCGTCGTCGACGAGCGCGTCCTGGACGTCGTGCGGGCGGCGCCGAAGCATGCCCACCCCATGAGCACGCTCCGTACCGCCGTGTCCGCGCTCGCCCTGTGGGACCCCGACACGGAGGACATGTCGCCGGAGGGCAATCAGCGCAAGGCCATCCGCCTGACCGGGCAGACCATCACGCTCACGGCCGCCATCGACCGCATCCGGCACGGCAAGCAACCCGTCCCGCCTAACAATGATCTCGGCCTCGCGGCCAATCTGCTTTACATGCTGCGGGGCGAACGCCCCGACGAGCTGAGCGCCCGGATCATCGACGCCGCGCTCATCCTCCATGCGGAGCACGGCATGAACGCCTCCACGTTCGCCGCCCGCGTCACGGCCGGTACGCTCTCCGACATGCACTCGGCGGTCACGTCGGCGATCGGCACGCTGAAGGGACCGCTGCACGGCGGGGCGAACGAGCAGGTGATGGTGATGCTGCACGAGATCGGCGAGCCGGATCGCGCCGCCGACTACGTGCGGGCCAGGCTCGCCTCCGGCGGGAAGATCATGGGCTTCGGCCATCGCGTCTACCGCACGCTGGACCCGCGGGCGCCGATCCTGAAGCGCCTCGCCGAGGAGCTGTCCGCGCGCATGGGCGGCGCGAAGTGGCTCCAGATCTCGGAGCGCATCCAGGAGACCATGCGGGTGGAGATGGAGCGACGGGGGAAGCAGGTCTACCCGAACGTCGACTTCTTCAGCGCGTCGGCCTACTTCACGCTCGGCATCCCGATGGACCTGTTCACGAACGTCTTCGCCTGCGCCCGCATGGCGGGGTGGACGGCCCACGTGATGGAGCAGTACTCGGACAATCGCCTGATCCGCCCGCAATCGGAGTACATCGGGCCGAAGCACCGCAAGGTCCAGCCCCTCCAGGAGCGCGAGTAGCCCATGGCCGAACCGTACCGCTTCATCGAGGTCCCCTCGCAGGGGGAGCGCATCGAGGTCCGCGACGGCGAGCTGCGCGTCCCCGACCGGCCGATCATCCCGTTCATCGAGGGCGACGGCACCGGACCGGACATCTGGCGGGCGACGAAGCGCGTCCTCGACGCGGCCGTCGAGCGGGCGTACGAAGGGGCCCGCGCCATCGTCTGGATGGAGGTCTTCGCCGGCGAGAAGGCCGTCAACGTCACGGGCGAGTGGCTCCCCGACGAGACCCTGGCCGCCCTCCAGGAGTTCAAGGTCGGGATCAAGGGGCCGCTCACCACCCCGGTCGGCGGCGGCATCCGCTCGCTGAACGTGACGCTCCGGCAGGTCCTCGATCTCTACGCCTGCATTCGGCCGGTCCGCTACATCCCCGGCGTGCCGTCGCCGGTCAAGGAGCCGGAGAAGGTCGACGTCGTCATCTTCCGCGAGAACACGGAGGATGTCTACGCCGGCATCGAGTGGTCCGCGGGGAGCGAGGCGGCGGAGAAGGTGCGTCGGTTCCTCGTCGAGGAGATGGGCTCGGACATCCGGCCCGAGAGCGCCATCGGCGTCAAGCCGATGAGCGAGTACGGCTCCAAGCGGCTCGTCGCCGCGGCGATCCGCTACGCCATTCAGCGCAAGCGCCCCTCGGTGACGCTCGTGCACAAGGGCAACATCATGAAGTTCACCGAGGGCGCGTTCCGGGACTGGGGGTACGACGTCGCCCGGCAGCTCTTCGGGGACCGCACCGTACCGGAGTCGGAGGCCGCGGGCGCGGAGGGGAAGGTCGTGGTGAAGGACCGCATCGCGGACGCGATGTTCCAGCAGTTGCTGCTCCGCCCGGACGAGTACTCGGTGATCGCCACGCCCAACCTGAACGGCGACTACCTCTCGGATGCCGCGGCCGCCCAGGTCGGCGGCCTCGGCATGGCGCCCGGCGCGAACGTCGGCGAGCAGGTGGCCGTCTTCGAGGCCACGCACGGGACCGCGCCGAAGTACGCGAATCAGGACAAGGTCAACCCCGGCTCGCTCATCCTGTCCGGTGTGATGATGCTCGAGCACCTGGGCTGGGACGAGGCCGCGAGGCTCGTGGTGCGCGGTCTGGAGGGGGCGATCGCGCGCAAGACCGTGACGTACGATCTGGAGCGCCAGATGGAGGGGGCCACGCTCGTCTCCACCTCGGGCTTCGCCGAGCGGATCGTCGACAACATGTGAGGGGACGGGGTATGGCGGAGCTACGAATCGCGATCGAGGCGGCGGCGCCGTCCGACTACCGGACGCCCCTCCTCGTACTCCAGCACTTCCAGCGGGATCAGCAGCCCGGCGGTCTCGCGGCCGACGTCGACCGCCGTCTGGGGGGCGCAATCTCGCGCGTCCTGGAGCGGGGCGACTTCCAGGGCAAGAAGGACGAGACGCTCCTGCTCTACCCCGCGGACGGGCAGATCGCCGCCGAGCGCGTCCTCGTCGTCGGCGTCGGCAAGCGCGAGGAGTACACGAGCGAACAGCTCCGCCGCGCGGTCGGCGTCGCCGTGCGGCAGGCCGAGAAGCTGCGCGTCCGTGAGCTGGCCTTCAGCATGGCGCACGTGGACCGGCTGAGCGAGCACATGGGCGCGTATCACGCCGGGCTCGCCACGGTTGAGGCCGCGACGCTGGCCGCGTGGGACTACCGCGAGCTGAAGACCGGCGCCGACGCCACCGAGCGCGTCGATGTCGAGGCGGTCACGCTCCTCGCCCGCGATACCGAGGAGCGTGCGGAGTTCGGGCGGGCGGCCGCCTACGGCGCGGTCGCGGCGCGCGCCGAGAACCTCGCGCGCGAGCTTCAGACGCTCCCCGGCAACATCGCCACGCCGACCCACCTCGCCGCGACCGCCGAGCGCATCGCCGCCGAGCACGGTCTGCGGGTGACGGTCCTCGACCGCGCCGGCATCGAGCGCGCGGGGATGAAGGCGCTGCTCGCGGTTGCGCAGGGGAGTCAGGAGGAACCTCGGTTCATCATCCTGGAGTATAACGGCGGCGCAGACGGCGATCCGCCGCTCGTCCTGATCGGGAAGGGGATCACGTTCGACACCGGCGGCATCTCGATCAAGCCGGCCGAGCGCATGGAGGAGATGAAGTACGACATGTCGGGCGCCGCCGCCGTGCTCGCCGCGCTGAAGGCGATCGCGGAGCTGAGGCTCCCGGCCAACGTCGTCGGCCTCGTCCCCTCGACCGAGAACATGCCGTCCGGCACGGCGGTCAAGCCGGGGGACGTGATCGGCTCGCTGCTCGGCAAGACGATCGAGGTCGTGAACACCGACGCCGAGGGGCGCCTCGTGCTCGCCGATGCGCTCGCGTATGCCCGCCGCTACAACCCGCGGGCGATGGTCGACGCGGCGACGCTGACGGGCGCCTGCGTCATCGCGCTCGGGCACCACGCCATCGGCCTGATGGGGAACGACGGCGACCTGATCGACGAGGTCCGGAAGGCCGGCCAGCGCGTCGGCGAGCGGTGCTGGCCACTGCCGCTCTGGGACGAGTACCGCCCGCAGATCGACAGCGCGGTGGCGGACATCAAGAACACCGGCGGGCGGCCCGCCGGAACGATTACGGCCGGCTGGTTCCTGAAGGAGTTTGCCGGGGACATCCCGTGGGCGCACCTCGACATCGCCGGCACGGCCTGGCGCGAGGATGTGCCCCCGTACCTTCGCAAAGGAGCGACGGGCGTGCCGACGCGCCTCTTCATCGAGTGGGTCCGTTCGCGGGTCGAATGATGCTGCCATCCGTGAACGCGGTTGGCCCCCGGAGCAGGATCGGGGGCTTTTTTTCGGCCGTCCTGCTTGGGTGCCTCGCGTCGCTGGCGATCGCCTCGTCGGCGACGGCGCAGGCGCGACCGGACAGCGCCCGCGCGCCGGGCGACACGACCGCCGCCGCGCCGGACACGGCGGGTGCGCCGGCCCCGGCGCCGCGCGATACGACGCCGCCCCCGCAGCTCCCGGAGCTACCGGACGGGGCCGCGGCGTCGTTCGGGGGCCAGGTCTGGGTCTACGACCGGGATGCGCTGCTGCGCTCCGCCGCGGTCACGCTCGGCGAGCTGCTGGAGCGGATCCCCGGCGTTATCCCGGTGCAGGCCGGGTACTACGTCCAGCCCTCGGAGGTGAGCACGCTGGCCGGCGCGGGCGGACGCGTCGAGGTGTACCTCGACGGCTACGCGCTGGACCCGCTCTCCTCGGCGGCCGTCGACCTGGCCTCCATCGCGCTGGCCGACGTCCGGCGCGTCCGCATCGAGCGCCGCCTCGACGTGCTTCGCGTCGACCTCTACACGGTGAGCCCGACCGACTACCGTTCCTACGCCCGCATCGAGGCGGGCGTCACCGAGCCGCGCGGGAACCTATTCCGCGGCCAGTTCCTGGCGCCGCACTTCCTGTTCGGGCCATTCGCCGGCGCCGTCGAGCGGCTCGACACGCAAGGCTACCAGCGCAACGTCCCCGGCAACGAGACCGGCGGTTGGCTGAAGTGGGGGTGGATCCGCTCCCGGTTCGGCATCGAGGGAGAGCTTCGCCGGAACACGGTGGAGCGCAGCGAGAACGTCCCGTGGACCGGGGACTTCCATCGGACCGACTGGACGATCCGCGCGCGCGGCCGCCTCGCGCCCGGGCTCACCGGGGAGGCGTACGTGGGCGGCTCGTCCGTGGACCAGCCGGTGCTCGATTCGTTGCTCACCGAGCCCGAGTCGCCGATCGCGGCGGGCACGGTCGGCACCGGCGCCAGCGCGTTCCTCGCCGACGTCGACAGCACGACGCTCCGGCTCGCGAGCCGCCAGGCCGGCGTGCGGCTCGGCTACGAGCACGGCGGCCTCTGGGGGCTCGGCGCCTTCCGCGTTCGCAGCGACGATGCGCTGCCGCGGAGCGATCTCGACCTCTCCGCCGGCGCGCGCCTCGGCCGGATCCTCGAGCTGGACGGCGGCATCCGCCTCGAGGACTGGAGCTCGCGGCAGCTCACCTCGACCCGGCTGCGTGGGCGCCTCTCGCCGCTGCCCGGCGTCTCGCTCTTCGCCGAGTTCGGCGGGGGCGAGCAGGGCACGCAGTTCCTCCGCGACAGCACGGGCGCGCCGCTCTTCACCGACCGGACCGGGGTTCGGGGCGGCGCCGAGCTGAGCGTGGGCCCCCTTTCCGCCGGGGGCGCGCTCGTCCACGTCCGCGCCGACTCGGTCGCGCCCTTCGGCCTCCCGTTCGACCGGATCGACCGCCTCTACCCCGGCGCGACGCTGACCGGCGTCGAGGGCTTCGGCCGCCTGCGCCTCTGGGGCCCGTTCTCCATCGAGGGGTCCGGAAACCGCTGGACCACCGCGGCGCTCCCGCTCTACACGCCCCAGATCAACTGGCGCGGCGCGCTCGTCTACGACGGGTCGCCGCTTCGCAGCGGGCACCTCGGGATCTACGCCCGCGCCGAGGCGCGCTCGCGCGGCGCCATGCTCGTCCCCGCGCCGACGACGACGGACCCGGGCGGCATCGACGTCGTGCAGGCCGTCACCGGCTACGACCTGTTCCTCAGCATCCGCATCCTCGACTTCCGCATCTTCCTGCGGTACGAGGACATGCTGCACCGCAGGCCGGTGTTCGACATCCCCGACCGGTTCATCCCGGGGCCGCGCCTCTTCTACGGCGTCAAGTGGCAGTTCTTCGACTGAGCGCGGGCGCTGCGGCCGCGTTGACCGCCCCGGGGGGCGACGGTACCTTATCCGGCTCCCGGGAGGTGCCATGATCCGTAGCATGACCGGTTTCGGCGAGGCCGAGCGGCCCACGGCCGCCGGGCGTCTGCGCGCCGAGGTCAAGACCGTCAACCACCGCTTCTTCAGCGTGCAACTGCGCCTGCCGGTCGCGGCCGAGAGGTACGAGCCGCTGATCCGGGAGTGGCTTCGGGCGCACCTGCCGCGTGGGCACGTCACCTATTCGCTCCGCCTCGAGGCGGGCGATGGCGGTGTGGCCGGGGCGCCGGCGCTTCAGCTCGACGAGCCCCGCGCCCGCGAGTACGTGCGCATCCTCCGCGAGATGAAGGACCGCCTCGGCCTCGCCGGCGAGGTCGACATCGGCCACCTCGCCGGCCGCCTGGGCGAGCTGGTCGTCAACGCCGAGACGGCGATGGTCGAGCTCCCCGTCGACGATGTCCGTGCGGTCACGGAGGACGCCGCGCGCGCGGCGCTCGCACTCCGCGAGATCGAGGGCGCCAAGCTGCGCGCCGACCTCGAGGAGCGGCTCCAGGCGATGGAGGCGTCCATGGCCGTCGTCGCCGAGCGCGCCCCGGCCCGCCTCGTCGCCGAACGCGACCGCCTCCGTGCCGCGATCCAGGCCCTCGCCGCCGACGTCGCCGTCGACGAGGAGCGGCTCGCCCGTGAGATAGCCTTCCTGGCGGAGCGGTGGGACGTGAACGAGGAGCTGGTGCGGCTCCGCTCCCATATCGAGCTGTTCCGGCAGCTGCTGTCGAGCGACGATCCCGAGCCGGTCGGCAAGCGGCTCGGCTTCCTCGTCCAGGAGATGCACCGGGAGATCAACACGATCGGCTCCAAGGCGAACGACGCCACGATCGAGCATCGGGTCATCGCGCTCAAGGACGAGCTCGAGCGGCTGCGCGAGCAGGTAGAGAACGTCGAGTGAGCCTGCGTGCGACACCGTTCCCGGTCGTGATCGCCGCGCCCAGCGGCGCCGGCAAGACGTCCATCGCCCGCGCGCTGGTGGAGCGGAACCCCGACGTCGTGTTCTCGATCTCGGCCACGACGCGCCCGGCCCGCGCCTACGAGGTGCACGGCCGCGACTACTACTTCGTCGACGACCGCGAGTTCGACCGCATGATCGAGGCGGGCGAGCTGGTCGAGTGGGCCGTCGTCCACGGGCACCGCTACGGCACGCCCGCCGCGGGGATCGCCGCGGCGCTCGAGCGGGGTGAGACGGTCGTCCTCGACATCGACGTGCAGGGGGCGCGGCAGATCCGGCGCGCCTTTCCCGACGCGGTGCTCGTGTTCATCCTGCCGCCCTCGGGGGCCGAGCTCGGTCGGCGGCTGGCGGGGCGGGGAAGCGAGGCCGGCCCGGAGCGGATCCGCCGCCTCGAGAACGCGCGTCGGGAGCTGCCGGCCGCGGCCGAATTCGACTACATTATCGAGAACGACGACCTCGAGCGCGCGGTGTGCGCGCTGGAATCCATCCTCGTGGCGGAGCGGCACCGCTGGCGCCGCTACGTCGACCCGGAGGCGGAGGTCGAGCGGCTCCGGCGCGAGGTCGACGAGATCCTGACCAGGAGGGAGTGAATGCGGGTCTTCACACCGAGCGAGACGGCGCAGAACACCGGGAGCAAGTACCTGGGCGTGCTCGTGGCGGCCAAGTACGCGCGCGAGCTGAATGCGTTGCCGCGCGAGGCCGTCCCGGCCGGGCTCGAGAAGAAGCTCACGACGCGGGCGCTCGAGGCGCTCGCGGCCGGCGAGATCGAGTTCCAGACGTCGAAGCGGCGCCGTAAGGGCGTCTGAGCACGGCATGGGCGGGGCGACGCTGGCCCCGCGGCGCCCCTGGCGCGGGCGCCGGGTGCTCCTCGGGGTCTCGGGTGGGATCGCGGCCTACAAGGTCGTGCAGCTCGCCCGGGACCTCACGCTTCTGGGCGCGGAGGTCGACGTCGTCCTGACGCGCGCCGCCCAGGCGTTCGTCGGCGCCGTCACGTTCGAGGCGCTCACCGGCCGTCCCGTTCGCTCCGAGATCCTCGCGCCCGGTTGGGCGCTCGACCACATTCGCCTCGCTCGCGAGGCCGACGTCGTTTGCGTCGCCCCGGCCACGGCCGACCTGCTCGCCCGCGCCGCCGCCGGCGTGGCCAGCGACCTGCTGTCCGCGATCCTGTTGGCGACGACGGCGCCCGTCCTCCTCTGTCCGGCCATGAACGACCGGATGTACGCCAATCCCGCCACGCAGGCCAACCTCGCGCGCCTGCGCGAGCGCCGCGGCTACCGGCTCGTCGGCCCGGCTGTCGGACCCCTCGCCTACGGTGAGGGGGACGGGCCGGGGCGGCTGGAGGATACGGGCGTCATCCTCGCGCACATCGGCCGGGCGCTCGAGGGCGAAACCGCCTTGTCGGGCCGCCGCGTCGTGGTCACCGCCGGGCCGACGCGCGAGCCGCTCGACCCGGTTCGCTTCATCTCGAACCGCTCCTCCGGCCGGATGGGCTTCGAGATCGCCGCCGCGGCCTGGCGCCGGGGCGCGGAGGTGACGCTGGTCGCGGGGCCGACGGCGCTCCCGGCGCCAACCGGCCCGGCGCTGGTCCGCGTCGAGACGGCCGCGGACATGGAGAGCGCGGTGCGCGCCGCGCTTCCCGACGCCGACGCGCTCGTCATGGCCGCGGCCGTGGCCGACTTCCGCCCGGCCCAGCGGGCCCCGGAGAAGATCAAGAAGGAGCGGACGCCGGCGGCGCTCGCGCTGGAGCGAGCCCCGGACGTCCTCCGCGAGACCCGAGACGCGCGACCCGCGGGGCTCGTCGTCGTCGGCTTCGCGCTCGAGACCGAGGATGTCCGCGCGAACGCGCGCCGCAAGCTAAACGAGAAGGATCTCGACCTCGTCGTCGTGAACGATGCGACGGTCCCGGGCGCGGGCTTCGAGGTCGAAACGAACCAGGTCACGATCCTGGACCGGACCGGCCGCGAAGAGGATCTACCGCTCATGTCCAAGCAGGACGTCGCCGAGGCGATCCTCGATCGGCTCGCGCCGCTGCTCGCCCGCCGATGACGCTCGACCGCGCCCTGCTCGTGCGCTACCTCCGGCAGCGGGCGGAGTTAGGCGGCCCGGAGCTGTTCCTCGACGGGATGACGGCCGAGGAGGTCCTCCGTCTGGTGGCCCGGCGCGGCGAGGCCGGGCCGGCCCCCGCCCCGGTGTCTGTAGCGGAAGCGAGGGCCGCGCTGCGCGAGCTGTTGGCCGGTGATGCGCCGAGACCGGCCCGGGCGACGCCAGCTGCTCCGGCGCCGGCCCCGGTCGCCTCTCCCGGCGCCGAACGCCCGGCCGCGCCGCTCGTGGCGCCCGCTCCGGCCGCGGCCGCGCACGGCGGCGACGACGCGCGCCGGGCCGAGATCGCCGCCGCGCTCGCGGCCCTCCAGGCCGAAGTCGCCGTCTGCGCGCGCTGCCGGCTGGCGCAGGGGCGCACGCATGCCGTGTTCGGCGAGGGGAATCCGCTGGCGGAGCTGGTCGTCGTCGGCGAGGCGCCCGGGCAGGAGGAGGACCGGACCGGCCGCCCCTTCGTCGGCCCGGCCGGCAAGCTCCTGGATCGGTTGCTGCTCAGCGCCGGGTTCCCGCGCGAGACGGTCTTCATCTGCAACGTGCTGAAGAGCCGGCCGCCGGACAATCGGAATCCGCTGCCGGATGAGATCGAGGCGTGCACGCCCTGGCTGACGCGGCAGCTCGAGCTGCTGCGGCCGAAGGTGATCCTGGCGGTCGGGAAGTTCGCCGCGCAGTTCCTCGCCCGCAGCGAGGAGAGCATCGGCCGGCTGCGCGGTCGCATCCACGACTACGACGGGATCCCGCTCGTCGTCTCGTACCATCCGGCGTTCCTGCTGCGGAGCCCGCAATGGACCCGGACGGCCTGGCAGGACTTCCAGCTCGCCCGCAAGGTGCTCGATGAACAGACCTAGCTTCGGCTTGTCCGCCGGAGCCGTCACGCTCCCGACACCGGACCGGCAGCCGCCGTACGCCGCCGAGGCGGAGCTGAGCGTCCTCGGCGGGATGCTCATCGACGGCGACGCGGTGGCGAAGGCCATCGAGATCGTCGACGAATCGTCGTTCTACCGCGAGGCGAACCGGCGCATCTTCCGCGCGATGGCGCGCCTCTTCCAGCGCGGCGAGGTCATCGACCCGGTGACCGTCAGCGAGGAGCTGAAGAAGACCGACGAGCTGGATGCCGTCGGGGGGATGGCGTACCTCGCCGAGCTGCTCGATGCCGTCCCGACGGCCGCGAACATCGAGTACCACGCCCGCATCGTCCGCGAGCGGGCGCTGCTGCGGAAGCTGATCGAGGCGGCGTCGCAGATCATCCGCGACGCGTACGACATCGGCGAGAAGAGCGTCGAGCAGATCCTGGACGAGGCGGAGCAGCGGATCTTCCACGTCGCGCAGGCGCACGACCGCGAGGGCTTCGTCTGGATCAAGAAGATCCTCTACTCGGCGTTCGAGCAGATCGAGCAGTGGCAGTCGGCGAAGGGCGGGATCACCGGCGTGCCCACCGGCTTCCCGGATCTGGACCAGATGACCGGGGGCTTCCAGAAGGGGGACCTGGTCATCATCGCGGCGCGGCCGTCGATGGGGAAGACCTCGCTCGTGACCGGGATGGCGCTGCACGCCGCCATCGCGCACCAGGTGCCGGTCGCGATCTTCTCGCTCGAGATGTCGAAGGACCAGATCGTCCAGCGCATGCTCTGCCACGAGGCGCTCGTCGACCTCGGCAGCCTGCGGCGCGGTCGCCTCTCGGACGACGACTTCGTCCGTCTCGCGCAGGCGGCCGGCCACCTGAACACGGCGCCGATCTGGATCGACGAAACCGGCGGCATCAGCGCGCTCGAGACCCGCGCCAAGGCGCGCCGACTCAAGGCCGACCAGCCGAACCTCGGCCTGGTCATCATCGACTACATCCAGCTCATGACCGGCACCGGCAGGGCGGAGAACCGCCAGCAGGAGGTGTCGGAGATCAGTCGGGCGCTCAAAGGCCTGGCCAAGGAGCTGAACGTCCCGGTCATCGCGCTCTCCCAGCTCTCTCGCGCGCCCGAGCAGCGCACGGACCATCGACCCCAGCTCTCCGACCTGCGCGAGTCCGGCGCCATCGAGCAGGATGCCGATCTGGTCATGTTCCTGTACCGCCCCGAGCGCTACATGACGGAGCAGGAGGCCGAGGAGAAGGGGGTGGTCGGGCACTCCGAGCTGATCGTCGCCAAGCAGCGCAACGGCCCCACCGGAACCGTCAACCTCTACTTCCGCAAGTCGAGCACGCGCTTCGAGTCGGTGTCGATGCGCGAGGGGTGAGCAGCGCGGCGAGCGGGCGGTGTAACCCGCCGGACGGGCGGGGGTATTCTACGCCATGGCCAAGCTCAGGACGGTCTTCTTCTGCACCGAGTGCGGCCACGAGGCTCCGCGCTGGCTCGGGCAGTGCCCGGCGTGCCGGGCGTGGAACACCCTCGTGGAGGAGCCGCAGGGCCGGCGCGCCGGTGCCCGCGGCGCACGGCGCACCGCGCCCGGCCGCGAGCAGGCCGCCGAGCCGGTCCGGCTCGCCGATGTCGCCGGCGCCGAGACGCTCCGCTGGACGAGCGGGCTCGACGAGTTCGATTACGTGCTGGGCGGCGGCATCGTACCCGGCTCGCTGGTCCTGGTCGGGGGCGAGCCCGGTGTCGGGAAGAGCACCATCCTGCTCCAGGTCGCCGCGCGCCTGCACGCGCACGGCGAGGGGACGCTCTACGTCTCCGGCGAGGAATCGGCGGCGCAGGTGCGCCTGCGCGCCGACCGCCTCGGCGGTGGCGCCGGCGACGTCGTGTTCCTCGGCGAGACGGAGCTGGAGCCGATCCTCGAGCGCGCCGCGCAGCTCCGACCGGCGGTGCTCTTCGTCGACTCGATCCAGACCGTCTACACGGCCGCGATCGAGGGCGCGCCGGGGAACGTGAGCCAGGTCCGCGAATGCGCCGCGCGCCTCCAGCGCTTCGCAAAGGAGGCGGGGACGGCCGTCTTCCTCGTCGGCCACGTGACGAAGGGCGGAATGGTCGCCGGACCGAAGACGCTCGAGCACATCGTCGACACCGTGCTCTACTTCGAGGGCGGCGCGAACCTGGATCACCGCGTGCTGCGCGCCACGAAGAACCGCTTCGGCGGCGTCGACGAGATCGGCGTCTTCCGCATGACGGCTCGCGGCCTCGAGCCGGTCTCGAACCCCTCGGAGCTGTTCCTGGGCGAGCGCACCCGCGGCGTCAGCGGCACCGCCGTGGTCGGGACCATGGAGGGGACGCGTCCGCTGCTCGTCGAGGTCCAGGGGCTGTGCACGAAGACGACGTACGGCGCCCCGCAGCGCGTCGCCACCGGCTTCGACCGCCAGCGGCTCGCGCTGCTGCTCGCGGTCCTCGAGAAGCGCGCCGGCCTCGCCTTCGGCCAGCTCGACGTCTTCCTGAACATCGTCGGCGGGGTGCGCATCGTCGAGACGGCGGCGGACCTGGCGGTCGCCGCCGCGCTGGCGTCCAGCGTCTTCGACCGCGAGCTCCCCGGCGACGCGGTGTTCCTCGGAGAGATCGGACTCGGCGGCGAGCTCCGCGCGATCGGCCAGATCGAGCGTCGGCTCGCGGAGGCCGCCCGCATGGGCTTCGCGCAGGCGTTCGTGCCGCGCCGCGCCGTTCCCGCGCGCCCGCCGCAGGGCATCCGCCTCGCGCCGCTCGACGACGTCCGCGGCCTCGTGGAGGCGCTCTTCCGGTGAGCCGCGCCGCCGTCATCATCGCCGCCGGCGGCGCCGGCCGCCGCATGGGCGGCGTGCGGAAGCAGTACCTCGAGCTGGCCGGCGTACCGGTTCTCGCACGGGCGCTGCGGCCGTTCCTCGACCACCCGGCCGTCGAGTGGGTCGTGGTCGCGCTCCCCGCGGAAGACGCCGCGGATCCACCGGCGTGGCTGACCGCGCTCGATCCCCGCATCCGCATCGTCGCCGGCGGCGTCGAGCGCACCCACTCGGTGCGCAACGCGCTGGATGCCGTCCCGCCCGAGGCGGACGTGGTCCTCGTGCACGACGCCGCGCGCCCGCTCGTGACGCTCGACGTGGTGGATCGCACGTTCGCGGCCGCCAGCCGCGGGCTTGCGGCGATCCCGGGGGTCCCGCCCGTCGACACGATCAAGGTCGTGGACCGCGACGGCCTCGTGCGCGGCACGCCGGAGCGCGCCAGCCTCCGCAGCGCGCAGACGCCGCAGGCGTTCCCGCGGGCGCTCCTGGTCGAGGCGCATCGCCGCGCCGCCGAGGAGGGCCTGACCGCGACCGACGATGCCGCGCTCGTCGAGCGGTACGGCGGCGACGTCGTCGTCGTCCAGGGCTCGCCGGAGAACCTCAAGGTCACCGGCCCGCTCGACCTCCTCGTCGCGGAGGCGATCCTGCGGAGGCGCGGCCCATGAGCGGGCTCCGGGTCGTCCCGTTCCGCACGGCCGAGGAGCGGGCCCCGAGCGTCGAGGCCGTGGCCGGGCACTTGCGTGCCGGCGGGCTGGTCGCGTATCCG
This sequence comes from Gemmatimonadota bacterium, assembly GCA_019689775.1. Taxonomy (GTDB): domain Bacteria; phylum Gemmatimonadota; class Gemmatimonadetes; order Longimicrobiales; family RSA9; genus JADGGV01. The sequence continues at coordinate 11,626 of JADGGV010000004.1, read as the reverse complement.
ACCGAGACCGTCTACGGCTTCGGCTGCCTGCTCCGCGCCGACGCGCTGGAGCGCCTGGCTGCGCTCAAGGCGCGCGACGAGCGCCGGCCGTTTCTGCTCCTGGTCCGGTCGGCTGCGGAGGTGAAGGGAGCGACGTGGACCGACGCCGCGCGACGCCTCGCCGACGCGTTCTGGCCCGGGCCGCTGACGCTCGCGCTCGCCGCGCGGCCCGGGCGCTATCCACGGCTCGTGCTCGGCCCGGGGGACACGGTGGCGGTGCGCGCCTCGCCGCACCCGGCCGTGCGGGACCTGCTGGCCGCGCTCGGCGAGCCGATCACGTCGACGAGTGCGAACCGGCCCGGCGAGCCGGCCGCCCTGGACGCCGACGCCGCCCGCCGCGCGGCGGAGGCGCTGGGCGCGGGGGCCGAGATGCTGGTCCTCGACGGTGGCCCGCTTCCGGCATCGCCGCCCTCGACGCTCGTGGACGTTTCGTCGCACACACCACGGATCCTGCGGCGTGGAGCGTTGTCGGTGGCATCGCTCCGCGCCGTGCTGCCGGAGATCGATGATGGAGCCTGAGCAGCCCGGCGCGCCGGGCGTGCCGACGACGTACAACCTGCTGTTCGTCTGTACGGGCAACACCTGCCGCAGCCCGATGGCCGCCGTCCTCGCGCGGCGCGCGCTCGCGGAGCGTGGCTGGAGCCACGTCGCCGTCGCGTCCGCCGGGCTCGGCGCGACGTACGGCGCGCCCGCGGCCGAGAACGCCGTGCGCGTCGTGGCGGAGCGGGGACTCGACCTCTCCGGTCACAGCTCCCAGCCCCTCACGCCCGAGCTGGTCGAGTGGGCGGACCTCATCCTCGCGATGAGCCCGGGTCACCTCCGCGGCGTGGCCGAGCTCGGCGGCGGCGCGAAGTCCGCGATGCTGACGGACTTCATGGAGGGCGAGCACCTTGGCGAGCCCGTCGTCGACCCGTTCGGCGCCGACCAGCAGGTCTATCGCGTCACGCTCGAGCAGATCGAGCAGGCCATCGAGGGGGTCCTCCGGCGGCTGGAGCCGATCCTCGCCCCCTGACCCGCACCGTGCCCGAGATCACCGCCGCCACCCGCCTCGTGGCGCTTCTGGGCGACCCGGTCGCCCATTCGCTCTCGCCGCGCCTCCAGAACGCCGCGTTCCGCGCCGCTGGCGTGGACGGCGTCTACGTCGCGCTCCGCTGCGACGCCGAGGAGGCTCCCACACTGCTGCGCGCCATCGCGCGCGCCGGCGGCGCCGGAAACGTCACCGTCCCCCACAAGCAGCTCGCCGCGCGGACGATCGAGGTGCCGACCCCGGCCGTCGAGCGCACGGGCGCCTGCAACACGTTCTGGCTCGAGGGCGGGCGCATCCATGGCGACAACACGGACGTGGCCGGCTTCGTCGCGGCCGCGCGCGCGCTCGTCGGCCCGCTCGTCGGCGCGCGCGTGCTCCTCCTCGGCGCCGGCGGCGCGGCGCGCGCGGTGCTCTGCGCCCTCCTCGACGCCCGGGCCGATTCGGTCCTCGTCCTGAACCGCTCCGTGGCGCGCGCCGAGGAGTTGCGGGCCGCCTTCGACCCCTCCGGCCGCCGCGTCCAGGTCGCCGCCGACGCCGACGTCCTCCGGCGCGAGGGCTTCGATCTGGTCGTCAACGCCACGAGCCTGGGCCTCCACGAGACCGATCCCGCGCCCGTCGATCTCCGCCGCATCCTTCGCGTCGGCGCCGTCCTCGACCTCGTCTACGCGCCCGGTGGCACCCCCTGGGTGCGCCGCGCCCGGGAGTTGGGGCTGACCGTCGCCGACGGCCTCGAGATGCTCCTGCACCAGGGCGCCGCCGCGTTCGAGCGCTGGTGGGGCCGGCCGGCGCCCACCGAGGCCATGCGGGCCGCGCTCGCCGAGGCGCGCGTCCAGCTCGGGAGCTGAGCGGCGCCGGCGAGCGACCGCCGCCACGCCGCCGGCCGCTCCCGCCATTCCGCCGCCCCGGTCCGGGCCCCAACCTGGGGGAACGCGTTCCGCGGACCCGACGTGCGCACGCTCGCCGCCGCCCTCCTCGACCTCGTCTTCGCCCCGATCTGCCTGGGGTGCGACGCGCCGATCGCCCCCGGCGACGGCGCGCGGCTCGTCTGCCGCCTCTGCCGGACGCGCCTCCGCACGCCGCCCCCGCCGTGCTGCGACCGCTGCGGCGCGCCGCGGCTGCGGACCGGCCGCACCGAGGAACAGGCGTGCCCCGAGTGCGCGCACTGGCCCGATGCGCTCGCCTTCGCGCGCTCCGCCTGCATCCTCGAACCGCCGGCCGATCGCATCGTCCATCAGCTCAAGTACCGCGGGTGGCGCGCCGCCGCGGAGCCGATGGCCGAGCGGATGGCCGCGCTCGCGCTCCCGGACGCGGTCCGGCGCGACGCCACCGTCGTCGTGCCGGTTCCCACGACGCGCGCGCGCCTCCGCGAGCGCGGCTACAACCAGGCGGAACTCCTCGCCCGGTGGTACGCCCGCCTCACCGGCCGCGAAGTCCGGCTCCTGCTCGAGCGGCGCTCCGGCGCCGCGTCGCAGACCATCTTGCAGCCGGTCGCGCGGGGGGCTAACGTGGCGGGCGCGTTCCGGATAGCCGGATCGGCCGGGAGCCTCGCGGATGCTCACCTCCTCCTGGTGGACGATGTGCTCACCACCGGGGCGACCGCCGCGGAATGTGCTCGCACCCTCGCGGCCGCCGGCGCCCGGTGCGTCAGCATCGTGACATTTGCCCGCGCGCCCACGGCGCGCTGGGTGCCCTCTTGACCAGGAGCAGAGCATGGGAACCGAAGCACACGGGGCTTCATCCCGTCCGATCCGCGCCGCCATCAACGGCTTTGGCCGCATCGGCCGCAACATCCTGCGCGCGGCAAAGAAGTACGGCGCCAACATCGACTTCGTCGCTGTCAACGACCTGACGGACAGCGCCACGCTCGCGCACCTGCTCAAGTACGACTCCGTCCACGGCGCCTACCCCGGCTCCGTCGAGGCGAGCGCGTCGGGGCTCGTCGTCGATGGCGACGAGATCCGCGTCACGAGCGAGAAGGACCCGGCGGCGCTGCCGTGGAAGGAACTGGGCGTGGACATCGTCTTCGAGGCGACCGGCCGGTTCACGAGCCGGGATGCCGCCGCGAAGCACCTCGAGGCCGGCGCGCGCAAGGTCATCATCACCGCCCCCGGGAAGAACGAGGACATCACGATCGTCCTCGGCGTGAACGAGGAGAAGTACGATCCGGCCCGGCACGACGTCGTCAGCAACGCGAGCTGCACCACGAACTGCCTGGTGCCGGTGGTTAAGGTCGTGCGCGAGCGCTTCGGCTTCGTGCGCGGCTTCATGACGACCGTGCACTCCTACACCAACGACCAGCAGATCCTCGACCTGCCGCACAAGGACCTGCGTCGCGCGCGCGCCGCGGCGCTCTCCATCATCCCCACGACCACCGGTGCGGCGAAGGCCACCGGTCTCGTGATCCCCGAGATCAAGGGGAAGATCGACGGCGTCTCCATGCGGGTGCCGACCCCGGACGTCTCGATCGTCGACCTGGTCGCCGAGGTCGAGCGCGAGACCACGATCGAGGAGGTCAACCAGGCGTTCCGCGACGCCGCCGCCGGCGAGCTGAAGGGGATCCTCGCGGTCTCCGAGGAGCCGCTGGTCAGCGTCGATTACACCGGCAACCCGAGCAGCTCGATCGTCGACCTGCTCTCGACCATGGTCATCGACGGGCGTCTCGTGAAGGTCATGGCGTGGTACGACAACGAGTGGGGCTACTCCTGCCGGTGCGTCGACCTGGCCGTGTACATGGCCAGCCGCCAGTGACCCGGCACCACGTCGTCGGTCGGGGGTACGTTCTTGCCGATGCGGCGGGCGGGTTGGCGGCGTTGACGCTGCGCCGGACGGCGTAGTAGCATAGCGCGCCGGGGGGGCGCTCTCGGCTCCCCCCACTCTGGCCCGTGTCTTTCTGTCGATTGGCATGCAACTCGCGCGGTCGACCGTCTCGTCTCCCTGCACCGCGGCGCTGGAGGTGTGACATGGTGATGCCTACGGACACGCTGTACGGCACCTATCGGTGCCCGGTTTGCGGGCACCGGGACGCGGTCGAACTGCGGGCGGACGACGAGAGCCGGATCATCGAGTGCAGCTACTGCGATACCCAGCTCGAGATCACGTCCCGCGGAGCGGACTCCGCGCGCTTCGCCGTGCAGGTCGCGGCGCCGAGGGCGGCCAGCTGAGGCGATGAGCGATCCACGGCCGGCTTCGCGAGGAGGCCGGCGCGGCGGCCACGGGGCGGATCGGCCCCGTGGCCGCTCGTCGTTCGGGCGCGGGCCGGATCCGGCGCCCCGCGTTCGTGCCGCTTTGGAGCGGCTCCTCGCGGCAGCCGGGGTGCGTGCCCGGAGCCGGATGCTCCGGGTGGACGGCGCGCGCGTCCATCTCCTCGAGGCGGGCTCCGGGCGCCCGCTCCTCCTCCTGCACGGGGGCGGGGGCGGCGGCGCGAACTGGTTCCGCGTCCTGGGTCCGCTGGCGCGCCACGCTCGCGTTCTGGCGCCGGACCTTCCCGGCTTCGGGTTGTCGGATCCCGGACCCGTCGAGCGCCCGATCGGGCGCCGTGCGGCGGCCGTCGTTGCGCGCATGCTCGACGAGCTCGGCCTCCGGGAGGCCGACGTCGTGGGGACGTCCTTCGGCGGCCTGGTCGCCCTCCGGCTGGCGCAGCTCCGCCCGGCACACGTGCGCCGGCTGGTGCTGCTGGATGCGGCGGGACTCGGGCGCGAGCTTCCGCTCGTCGTCCGGCTCGCGGGGCTGCCGCTCGCGGGCGCGGCGCTGGTCCGGCCGGGCCGGACCGGAACCCGCTGGGTGTTCCGTCACCTCGCCACGTCGGACGCGAGCCGGATTCCACCGGACCAGTGCCGCGCCCTCCTCGAGTACCTGTACGCGTCCGGCCGCGCCGCAGGCGCCCGCCGCCTCGCCCGCGGCGTGCGGTCGTTCACCGGGCGGCACGGCCAGGCCGAGGTCCTCACCGACGCGGAGCTGGCCGGGATCCGCTCGCCGACGCTCGTGATCTGGGGCGCCCGGGATCGCTTCTTCCCCGTCGCCCACGGCCGGCGCGCCGCGGCGCTCATCCCCCGCGCCCTCCTCGCCGTGCTCGCGCGCGCGGGCCATTCCCCGAATTGGGAGGATCCGGACGGGTTCTTGCGGTTGGTCCTGCCGTTCCTCGGTGAACCCGCCTCGGGCCGCCGCCCGGCCGACCGCGCGCCGGGTCGCCTTGATGCCGTGTCGGCCGAGCCGCTACCTTAGCCGCGCCGCGGCGGGAGCGCCGCCCGAACGCTCAGCGAGAGAGCCATGAACAAGCTGACCCTGAAGGACTTGCCCGACGCCGCCTTCGCGAACCGCCGGGTCCTCGTCCGCGTCGATTACAACGTTCCGCTCGAGGATGGCGAGATCACGGACGACACGCGCATCCGCGCGACGCTGCCGACGTTGCGCTATCTCGCCGCGCGCGGTGCGCGCACGGTCCTCATGTCCCACCTCGGGCGCCCGAAGGGGCAGTGGAACGAGAAGTACTCGCTCCGCCCGGTGGCCGAGCGGCTCCAGACGCTCCTCGAGGCGCCGCTGCGGTTCGTCGCCGACGTCGTCGGCCCGGAGGCGCATGCCGCTGTGGACGCCGCGCAGCGCGGCGAGTTCGTCCTGCTCGAGAACGTGCGCTTCCTCCCCGGGGAGGAGACGAACGACCCTCGGTTGAGCGAGGAGCTGGCGACGCTTGGCGACCTCTACGTCGACGACGCCTTCGGCGCCGCCCACCGGGCGCACGCTTCCACCGTGGGCGTCGCCGAGGTCATGCGCCGCGACGGCCGCCCGGCGGTCGCCGGCCTCCTGATGGAGCGCGAGCTGCGCGTCCTCGGTGACGCGCTGGAGAACCCTGAGCGGCCGTTCGTCGCGATCCTCGGCGGTGCCAAGATCTCCGGCAAGATCGACGTCATCGAGAACCTCCTCCCGCGCGTGGACCGGCTGCTCATCGGCGGCGCGATGGCCAACACCTTCTTCCGCGCGCTCGGGCTCGAGACGGGGAAGTCCCTCGTCGAGGAGGACCGCGTCGAGATGGCCCGAGCGCTCCTCGAGCGCGCCGGCGACAAGCTCGTCCTCCCCGTCGATTGCGTCGTCGCCACGGAGGCCAGCGCGCAGGCCCGGTCGTGGGTCGTCGACCGCGACGCTGTCCCCGCCGACGTCCTCATCCTCGACATCGGCCCCAAGAGCGTCGCCACGTTCCGCGAGGAGCTGCGCGGCGCGCGAACGATCCTCTGGAACGGGCCGATGGGCCTCTTCGAGATCGGCGCCTTCAGCCGCGGGACCGACGGCGTCGCCCGCGCCATGGCGGAGGCCACGGAGCGGGGCGCCACCACCATCATCGGCGGTGGCGACACCGTGGCCGCCGTCGAGCAGTCCGGCGTGGCCGCCCGGATGAGCCACATCTCCACCGGCGGCGGCGCGTCCCTCGAGTTTCTGGAGGGCAGGATCCTTCCCGGTGTCGCCGTCCTGAGCGATCGCACGGAGGGCTGACCGGTGAGCGAGTGGACCACCATCCACACCCCGGTCATCGCCGGGAACTGGAAGATGCACAAGGGGCCCGTCGCGACCCGCGAGTTCTTCCACGCGTTCCGCGACGCCTACCCCCCGCACGAGGATCGCACGATCGTCTTCTTCCTCCCGGCCATCTCCCTCACCGCCGGCATCGAGGGGCTTGGCGACCGCGCCGACATCGACGTCGGCGTCCAGAACATCCATTGGGAGCCCCAGGGCGCCTTCACCGGCGAGATCAGCGCGAGGATGGCCTGGGAGGCCGGCGCCCGCTACACCCTCGTCGGCCACTCCGAGCGCCGCCACCTCTTCGGGGAGACGGACGAGCAGTGCGCGCTCAAGGTCCGCGCCGCGCTCGACGCCGGCCTCACCCCGGTGCTCTGCGTCGGTGAGACGCTCCACGAGCGCCGTGCCGGCCGCGTCGCCGACGTCATCCTCCGCCAGCTCGACGCCGTCGCCGGCGTGCTCCCGCCCGACCGCATCCCCCGCATCCTCCTCGCCTACGAACCCGTCTGGGCGATCGGCACCGGGGTGAACGCCACCCCCGAGGATGCTTCCGAGGCGCACGGCGTGCTCCGCGACCGGCTCCACGACCTCGTCGGCGACGCCGCCGCCGCGATCCCGATCCTCTACGGCGGCTCCGTCAAGGTCGACAACGCCGCCGCCCTCCTCCGCGCCGAGGGGGTCGACGGCCTCCTCGTCGGCGGTGCGAGCCTCGACCCGTCCGGCTTCGCCGACATCGCCGCCACACCCGTCGCCGCCGCTTGACAGCACGCCGGCGCACCGCGACCTTTAAGGGTTCCTGTTGCTCGATTCGCGCGGAGAAGACAACGGTGTTCACCTTCCTGCTCGTGCTGCTGCTCCTCGACGGCCTGCTCCTCACGGTCATCGTGCTCCTTCAGTCGTCGAAGGGCGACGGCCTCGCCGCCATGGGGGGCGCGAGCGTCGGCACCGATTCCTTCATCGGCGGACGTCAGGCCGCGACGCTGCTGACCAAGTCCACGTGGGTGACCGGCGGGCTCTTCCTCGGCATCGCCTTCGTGCTCTCGATCCTGTCCAGCCGCCAGGAGCGGCCGCGCTCGATCCTGCGTGACCAGTTCCAGCAGACCGCGCCCGCGTCGCAGCCCGCGATCCCGGGCGTGCAGCCGGCCAATCCGCCGGCCAGCGCCCCGCAGGGCGCCGCACCGGCGCCGGCCGGACAGGCGACGCCGGCGCAGCCCGCGCCGTCGGCGCCGGCGCAGCCGAAGAAGTGAGAGGGGGCGCGGAGCCTACGGCCGGAGGATGATCCGCTCGGTGGTGTAGCCGTCGGTGAGGTCGTAGGCGGTCGCGGAGGTCCCGGCGATCGGCTCCGCCGGGCTCCGTTCGATCACGATCGGTCCATCGGCGTTGACGTGCGCCTCGCGGGCTGCCCCGGGCAGCGCGCGGGGCGCGCGTGCATTGTGACGCCAGCGGCGGAGCCGGGAGCGCAGTTCGACGGGCGAGAAGGGGTCGGACATTCCGGGACCTCCGTTGGGGGCAAGCAAACGGCGCCGACCCCCGGGGGCTACCCGGGAGTCGGCGCCTGCGCGTTCCACCTCGCCGCGCATCGGCGAGGCGCTCCCCGGAGCATAACCGCTAAGCCCTTTCAGGACAAGCCGGGGCGCGCCCGTGGCCGCTTGACGGAGGGGGCGCGCCCGGCCATTATGTCGGCCGAAATCGTGCATGGCGAGCCGGCACAAGGAGTCCGAATGGCCACCGTCTCGGAGCCGGTCGTCGGGCGAGGGGCGAAGCCCGAGAACCTCCGGCGCACGGCGGAGGGCAAGCCGGTCACGTTCCTGGAGGCGATCCGCGAGGCGCTCTGGGAGGAGATGGAGCGCGATCCCAGCGTCCTGCTCCTCGGCGAGGACATCGCGGCGTACGGTGGTGCCTTCAAGGTGACGGACGGGTTCCTGGCCCACTTCGGCCCGGACCGGGTCGTCGACACGCCGATCAGCGAGGGCGGGTTCACCGGCGCGGCCGCCGGCGCGGCGCACATGGGGCTGCGCCCGGTCGTCGAGATGCAGTTCATGGATTTCGTGGCGTGCGCCTACGAACCGCTCACGAACTACATCGCGACGGCGCGCTGGCGCGGCGCGGGGCCGCTGCCGCTCGTCGTCCGCGGCCCGGTCGGTGGTGGAGTGCGGGGTGGACCGTTCCACTCCCAGAACCCGGAGATGGCGTTCTTCCACACCCCCGGGATCTGCATTGCCTACCCCTCGACGCCGCGGGACGCGAAAGGCCTGCTGAAGGCGGCGATCCGGCACGACGACCCCGTGCTGTTCTTCGAGCACAAGAAGCTGTATCGCCTGCCGGCGCTGCGGGAGGTGCTCCCGCCGGACGATTACATCGTGCCGCTCGGCCGGGCGCGGGTGCACCGGCCGGGGCGTGACCTGACGATCGTCACGTACGGCATGATGGTGCACGAGAGCCAGAAGGCCGCCGAGCGGCTGGCGGAGGAGGGGATCGAAGCCGAGATCCTCGACCTGCGCACGCTCGCGCCCCTCGACGAGGACGCGATCATCGAGAGCGTCCGGAAGACGAACCGGCTGCTCGTCGTGCACGAGGACACGCGCACCGGCGGCATCGCCGGCGAGATCGCCATGCGCGTGAGCGAGAAGGCGTTCGAGTGGCTGGACGCGCCGATCCTGCGCGTCACCGCCATCGACGCGCCCGTGCCGTTCGCGGCGCCGCTGGAGGACTACTTCCTCCCGCAGGTGGACGACGTGGTCGCGGCCGGCCGCTACCTGGCCCACTACTGAGCGAAACAACCGGAGTCCGACATGGCCCGAATCGAAGTGCCGATGCCCCAGATGGGCGAATCCATCGCGGAAGGCACCGTCTCCAAGTGGTTGAAGCAGCCAGGTGACGCCGTCGCCCGCGACGAGCCTCTGCTCGAGATCTCCACCGATAAGGTCGACGCGGAGATCCCCGCGCCGGCGGCGGGCGTCCTGGCCGAAATCGTCGTCGGCGAGGGGCAGACCGTCGAGGTCGGTGCGACGCTGGCCTACATCGAGACCGAGGCGGGCGCCGCGGCGGCCGCGCCGAAGGCGGCTGCGCCGGCGCCGGCTCCGGAGGCGCCGGCGCCTCCGCCGGTCGCCGCCGCGCCGTCCCGTCCCGCGCCGGCCCGCGCGGCCGCGCCCGCGGTCGCGCAGCCGGAGCCGCAGGGGAACGGCCGCGAGGAGACCGCCGAGGAGCGCCTGCGCCGGCGTTCGACGCCGCTCGTGCGGCGGATCGCCGCGGAGCACGGCGTCGACATCGCGGAAGTCGAAGGGACGGGCCAGGGCGGCCGGGTCACCAAGCAGGACATCCTGTCGTTCCTCGAGCAGCGCCAGGCCGCGCCGGCACCCACGGCGGTGCGCGCCGCCGCGCCCGCCGCGCCCGCGGCCCCGGCCGCGCCTCGCGCGCCCGCAGCCGGCGCCCCCGCGGCCGGCACCGGCGGGCCGATGAGCGTCGAGCAGTTCTGGCGTACGTTCTACGGCAGCGTCGAGCACCCGGAGTTCCCGGTGCGCGAGGGCGACGAGCTCGAGCCGATGGACCGCATTCGCCGGCTCACGGCCGACCACATGGTCCGCGCCAAGCGCATCGCGCCGCACGTCCACTCGTTCATCGAGATCGACTTCACGCAGATCGACCGCGTGCGCGCGGCGAACAAGGCGCGCTGGGAGCAGCAGGGCGTCAGGGTCAGCTACACGGCCTTCGTCGCCTGGGCCGTCGCGCAACTGCTCCGTGACTTCCCCCAGGTCAATGCCACGGTTTCGGGTAACAACATCCTGTACCGCGGCGACATCAACCTGGGGATCGCGGTCGACCTGAACCCCGGCCTGATCGTTCCGGTCGTGAAGAACGCCGACGAGCTCAACCTCACCGGCATCGCCAAGCGCATCAACGATCTGGCGGCACGTGCCCGGGATCGGAAGCTCAAGCCCGAGGAGATCCAGGCCGCGACGTTCTCGATCACGAACCCCGGCGTGCTCGGCACCATCGTCGGGATGCCGATCATCCCGGAGGGCACGGCGGCCATCCTCGGGCTGGGCGCCATCGAGAAGCGCCCGGTCGTCGTCGAGGTCGACGGCAACGACGCCATCGTCATCCGCAAGCGCTCCTTCTTCTCGCTGGGGTACGATCATCGGATCGTGGACGGCGCCGACGCGGCGCGCTTCCTGGCGCGGCTGAAGCAGCTCCTGGAGAGCTTCCCGGAGAACGCCGGGTGACCCCGGGGGCGTCGCGCGGCCTCGCGCGACCCTGGAGTAGGCGGATGGAAGTCGATGTCAGGCAGGACCACAGGCTCCTGGAGGTGCGACACCTCGGCCGCGTCTCGTACGCCGAGGCGCTGCGCCTCCAGGAGGAGCTGGTCCGGCGCCGGCGGGCCGGCGAAATCCCGGACCAGCTCCTTCTCCTCGAGCACCCCCACGTCATCACCCTCGGCACCTCCGCGCGCCCGGAGCACGTGCTCGTCGACGAGGCCGATCGCGCGCTCCTCGGCATCGAGCTCTTCGCGACCGGCCGCGGCGGCGACGTCACGTATCACGGGCCCGGTCAGCTCGTCGGCTATCCGATCCTCAACCTGAAGCCCGACCGCTGCGACCTGCATCAGTACGTCCGCGATCTCGAGGAAGCGCTCATCCGCGCCATCGGCGACCTCGGCGCCACCGGGCATCGCAAGCCCGGCTTGACCGGCGTCTGGATCGGCGACGAGAAGGTCGCGGCGATCGGCGTGCGCGTCTCGAGCGGGTGGATCACGTCGCACGGCTTCGCGCTCAACGTCGCCACCGACCTCCAGTTCTTCGACGCGATCATCCCGTGCGGGATCCGCGATCACGGCGTGACGTCGCTGGCGCGCGTCCTCGACCCGCCGCCCGCGATGGAGGAGGTCCGGGCCGCCGTGGCCGCGCGCGTCGCGGAGGTCTTCGAGCGGGCGGTCGTGGCGGCCTGAGCGCGCCACCGGGCCCGAAGTGGCGCCGAAGGAGTTGCGGCGGCGGGTGTGGCGATGCGAGGTTGCAGGTGCACGCCAGGGACAGCGGTCCAGGTGCCCGGGCGTGCGGG
>JADGGV010000807.1 GCA_019689775.1 Gemmatimonadota bacterium | reverse complement strand
GGCGCGGGGAGCGCGCGAGGCCGGCCGTCCCCCGGCGGGAGGCGGCGGGCGGGGCATCGTCCGAGGGGGTCGCCGTGCACATCACCTTCTTCGAGATCCGCGAGCCCTGGGAGCGGGACTACCTCGGCCGGGCGCTGCCGAACGGGAGCCCCGCGTTCCTCGCCGAGCCGCTGACGGCGGCGACCGCGGAGCTGGCCGGCGCCGCGGACATCGTCTCCGTCTTCATCCGCTCGCGCATCGACGCCGCCGTGCTGGACCACCTCCCCGCCTTGCGCCTCCTCACCACCCGCTCGAGCGGCTACGACCACATCGACGTCGCGGCGTGCGCCGCGCGTGGCGTCGCCGTCGCGAACGTGCCGCGCTACGGCGAGAACACCGTCGCCGAGCACACGTTCGGGCTCATCCTCAACCTCTCCCGCCGCATCCACACCGCGTACGAGCGGACGCGCCTCGGCCGCTTCTCACTCGAGGGGCTGGAGGGGACCGACCTGCGCGGCAAGGTGCTCGGCGTCGTCGGCGCCGGAAGCATCGGCCTGCACGTCATCCGCATCGCCCGCGCGTTCGGCATGGAGGTCCTCGCCCACGACGTCCGTCCCCTCCCCCTCATCGCCGAGGTCCTCGACTTCCGCTACGTCCCGCTCGACGAGCTGCTGCGCGAGAGCGACGTCGTCACGCTCCACGCGCCGCTCCTCCCCGAGACGCACCACCTCCTGAACCGCGAGCGGTTCGCCATGATGAAGCGCGGCGCGCTGGTCGTGAACACCGCGCGCGGCGCGCTCATCGACACCGAGGCGCTCCTCCGGGCGCTCGACGAGGGGATCGTCGCCGGCGCCGGCCTCGACGTCCTCGAGGGCGAGGAGGCGCTGATGGAGGAGGAGCACCTGTTCCGCACCCCCGCCTCCGAGCTCCAGCTCCGCCAGGTGCTCGGCGGCCACGAGCTGCTCCGCCGCGAGAACGTCATCATCACGCCGCACATCGCCTGGTACAGCCGCGAAGCGCGCACGCGCATCCTCGAGACGACGGCGGAGACGATCGAGGCGTTCGCGGACGGGCGGGTGGTGAATGCGGTGGGTCGGTAATCAAGATCGCGTGATCGGATCCTGGCTTATTCGTCGGGGCGTAGTAGGACCGTTTTGCACGTGAAGTGGGCAAGCTGAGCCAGGGCGAGAGCGGTCGGGCCGGGATTTCTCGGACAGGC
>JADGGV010000806.1 GCA_019689775.1 Gemmatimonadota bacterium | reverse complement strand
GGTGGAGTTCGAGAAGGCGTACTACAGCCGCGTTGCCGATCAGAGCGAAATGGCAGCACTCAAGTAAACCAGTCTCCGGAAAACTCGGGGCGGTTCAATCCTACGCAAGGAGATCCAGCATCTCGGCGCCAAACGGGTCATCTGCCTCGGGGTGGACAAGAATGCCGGGTCCTTGCGGGACAATGTACTGACACCTCCGCTTGCGGATATCTATCCGAGAGCCGACAAGGTTTCATTCTTCAAGGACGGCTCGGACGTAGAAGTGCCGGTGGTGCCGCATCCGGCATCTTTCGGTGGCTCCTCTCGCCGGCTGTTCGATGCGGTGGAGCGCGCGATACGGGCGGGCGCGTCGACGAACGCGGGTGATATCCCACTCGGAACGCCCCCCATCGCTTAGCCCCAACCGAGGCGACGGAACCCTGTAGGCGACGCGGCCGCCGCGGCTGCCGGCGTGGGCACGGGAGCGGCCGTCGCCGGCGAGGGTGCGGACGCACCGGCGCGAGACCGAGCCGCGCATGCTGCTGTAGACCGCGCTCCTGGCGTAGCACTCTCCGCCGCTTCGGCCGTGCGCTGGCGAGCCAATCGGCCTTTGCGCCGGCGCTTCGATCCGGTTGGCGGGGGCGAGCGGCCGGACAGCCTCGGCACAGTACCGGGCCCGAGATCCTTGCTTCCCCATCGCGCCGGCCATAGTGTTATCCTGATCGTCTGATTGTGCGTGGGCACCCGGCCCGATCGCGGGAGGGCGGCCGTCATGTCGGACGGCGGCGGGATCCCCTTCCATCTCGGGTCGAACGCCCACGAGAAGCGCTCCGCCCTGGAGGCCGACCGGCTCCGGTCCGGCGGGAGCGCCCCCCCCAACACGATCGGCGGGCTGACGATAGTCCGGGAGCTGGCGCGCGAGCGGCACGGGAGGAACGTGCCGGCCTGCGCGCCGGTGGGCTCGTTGTGCCTTGCCCGTGGAGCATCCTCGTTCGATCGGGATCTCCGGCGCGACGTGGCGCCGCTCCGGCCTGGTGGGGCGCCGCGCGGGCGCGGCGCTCGCCGGGCGCGTTCTGCCGCTGCGCGGCTGGCCCGAATCCGGCGGTCCGGACGATCCGGCGGGGTGGCCGCCGACGGCGGCGCGCAACCGGCAACGCGACGTCGCCCGGTCCGCCTCGCACCGGAGGACGGCCGCGCCCGACGAGGCGGCAGGACGCCTGTTG
>JADGGV010000108.1 GCA_019689775.1 Gemmatimonadota bacterium | reverse complement strand
CCCGCCAACCTTCCCCCCATGCAGCCACTCCCGATCGACGCCGCGATCCCCGAGCTGCGCCGCGCGCTGCGGGATGCGACCGGCGCGGTGCTCGAAGCGCCGCCGGGCGCGGGAAAGACCACGCGCGTGCCGCTGGCGCTGCTGGACGAGCCGTGGCTCGCGGGGCGCCGTATCGTCATGCTGGAGCCGCGCCGGCTGGCCGCGCGCGCGGCCGCGCGGCACATGGCCTCGCTCCTCGGCCAGCGCGTCGGCGACACGGTCGGCTACCGGGTCCGGATGGACACGCGCGTCTCCGCGGCCACGCGCATCGAGGTCGTCACCGAGGGGGTGCTGACGCGGATGCTCCAGGACGACCCGGCGCTGGAGGGCGTGGGACTGGTGATCTTCGATGAGTTCCACGAGCGCAGCCTGCATGCGGACCTCGGGCTCGCGCTCGCGCTGGAGAGCCGCGACGTGCTGCGCCCGGAGCTGCGGCTCCTCGTCATGTCGGCGACGCTCGACGGCGCGCCGGTCGCGCGGCTGCTCGGCGGGGCGCCGGTCGTCACGAGCGCCGGGCGCAGTTGGCCGGTCGAGACCCACTACCTGGCGCGGCGCCGCGAGGGGCCGCTCGAGCCGGCGGTCGCGCGGGCCGTGCTCCGCGCGCTCGAGCGGCACGACGGCGACGTCCTCGTCTTCCTCCCCGGCGCCGCCGAGATCCGCCGGACGGCCGAGCGGCTGCGCGCGGCCGTACTCCCCCCGGGCACGCGCGTGCTCCCGCTCCACGGCAACCTCCCGGCAGAGGAGCAGGATCGCGCGCTCGCGCCGAGCCGGCCGGGCGAGCGGAAGGTCGTGCTGGCGACGTCGATCGCCGAGACGAGCCTGACGATCGAGGGCGTGCGCGTCGTCGTCGACGCCGGCCTCATGCGCGTGCCGCGCTTCTCGCCGCGCACGGGGATGACCAGCCTGGAGACGGTGGCCGTCACGCGCGCGTCGGCGGACCAGCGGCGCGGCCGCGCCGGACGCCTCGGCCCCGGCGTCGCCTACCGGCTCTGGACCGAGGCCGAGGACCGGCAGCTCCTGGCCCACGGCGAGCCGGAAATCCTCGCGGCGGACCTCGCGCCGCTCGCCCTCGAGCTGGCCGCCTGGGGCGCCGCGCCCGAGGAGTTGCGCTGGCTCGATCCGCCGCCCGCCGCCGCGTTCGCGCAGGCGCGCGAGCTGCTCCGCGAGCTGGGCGCGCTGGGCCCGGACGGCGCGATCACGCCGCACGGGCGCCGCATGGCCGCGCTTCCGACCCACCCCCGCCTCGCCCACATGTTGTTGGTGGGCAATGAGATAGGGCTAGGAGGGCTGGCGGCCGAGCTGGCCGCGCTCCTCGGCGAGCGCGACATCCTCCGCGGCGACGACAGCCCGCCGGAAGCGGACGTGCGGCTCCGCCTCGAGGCGCTGCGAGGCGCGGAGGCGCGGCCGTCCCGGAGCGGCGCCGGCCGGGCGGCCGAGCGGGCGGGCAGACCCGCCGCGGACCCGGACGCCTCGTTCCGCGGCTTCGTCGTCGACCGCGGCGCACGGGAGCGCGCGCGTGCCGAGGCGCGCGAGTGGCGGCGCCGGCTGCGTGTCCCGCCGGGCGACGTCGCGAGCGACGAGGCCGGGCTCCTGCTGGCGCACGCCTACCCCGACCGCGTGGGGCAGCGCCGGCCGGGGCAGCGCGGGCGCTTCCTGCTGCGGAACGGCCGGGGCGCGTCGCTCCCGGAGTCGGAGCCGCTGGCGGCGGAGGAGTGGATCGTCGCGGCGCAGCTCGAGGGGCGTGGGCGCGAGAGCCGCATCTTCCTGGCGGCGCCGGTCACGCTGGAGGCGCTGGAGCAGAGCTTCGCGGAGCAGATCGAGGAGGAGGACGTCGTCGCCTGGGACGACGGGGCCGATGGCGTGCGGGCGCGGCGGCGCCGTCGGCTCGGCGCGCTGGTGCTGCGCGAGGCGCCCCTGCCGGACCCGGACCCGGAGCGCGTGCGCGCGGCGGTGCTGGAGCGGCTCGCGCGCGAGGGCGTCGACGCGCTCCCCTGGAGCGACGAGGCGGTGCGGCTGCGCCGGAGGCTCGCGTTCCTGCGGCGGCTGGATGCGTCCTGGCCGGACGTCTCGACGGAGGCGCTCGCCGCCACGCTGCCGGAGTGGCTCGGGCCGTACCTCGACGGCGTGCGCGGGCGCGCGGACCTGGCGCGGCTCGACCTGGCGCGGGTGCTGGAGGCGCGGCTGTCGTGGGAGCAGCGGCGGCGGCTGGACGAGTGGGCGCCGACGCACATCGAGGTGCCGAGCGGCTCGCGCATCGCCGTCGACTACTCGGACCCGGCGGCGCCGGTCCTGGCCGTCCGGCTCCAGGAGGTGTTCGGGCTGATGGAGACGCCGCGCATCGGCGGCGGCCGCGTGCCGCTGACGCTGCACCTCCTCTCGCCGGCGCACCGCCCGGTCCAGGTCACGCGCGACCTCGCCTCGTTCTGGCGCAGCGGCTACTTCGAGGTGCGGAAGGACCTGAAGGGGAGGTACCCGAAGCACTACTGGCCGGACGATCCGCTGACGGCGACGCCGACGCGCCGGACGCGGCCGCGGTAGCGCGGCGGCGACGCCTGCCCACGCCGCGCCGTCGCGGCACGCCGAGTGCGCTCGCCGGGCGCATGCGCCGGGTCTACGAGCTGGCGGGCTGCCCCGTCTGCGGCGGGTACGACGCCGTCGAGGTCGCCTCCGCGGACGACCTGCGCCGCGAGGTCGAGGAGCTGTGGGAGTTCCGCCTGCGCCGGCTCCTCGCCGGCGTGCCGCCCGAGCGGCTCGCGGACCGGCTCGCGTTCTCGCAGCACGCGCCGCTCCGGCTCGTGCGCTGCACGGCCTGCGGCACCGTGTTCCGCAACCCGCGCGAGCGCGCGCACGTCCTCGAGGAGACGTACGCCGGCGAGGCGCCGGACCCGCGGACGCTGCGCGCGCTGTTCGACGCCCAGCGCCGCGCGTACCGAACGCAGGCGCGGCGGCTGCTGCGCGTCGCCCGGCGCCGCGGCAGCGGCCTCGAGGTCGGGAGCTACGTCGGCGCGTTCCTGGCCGCCGCCCGGGAGCGGGGCTGGCGCTTCGAGGGCATCGACATCGCCCGTTCGGCCGTCCACTTCACGCGCGGGCTCGGGTTCGACGCGCGCCT
This sequence comes from Gemmatimonadota bacterium, assembly GCA_019689775.1. Taxonomy (GTDB): domain Bacteria; phylum Gemmatimonadota; class Gemmatimonadetes; order Longimicrobiales; family RSA9; genus JADGGV01. Next base: position 6,613 of record JADGGV010000108.1, on the reverse strand, counting down.
CGGCACGCTCGAGGACGTGCCCGCGGCGCGTCGCTTCGACGTCGTCGCCATCTGGAACACGTTCGAGCAGCTCCCCGACCCGCGCCGCGCGCTCGCCGAGGCGCACCGGCGGCTCGCGCCCGGCGGCGTCCTGGCGCTGCGCGTGCCGAACGGCGCGTTCTACGCCGCGCTGCGCCCCGCGCTCGACGGCCCGCTGCGCCGCCTCGCGCGCGCGCTCCTCGCCCACAACAACCTGCTCGGATTCCCGTACCGGCACGGCTTCACGGCGACGTCGCTCGAGCGGCTGCTCGCCGCCGAGGGCTTCCGTGTGGTCCGACGCACCGGCGACAGCCTCGTGCCGCTCGCCGACGAGTGGACGAAGCGCTGGGCGAGGTGGGAGGAGCGGCTCTGCCAGGCGGCGCTGCGGGGGGTCGCGCGCGGCGCCGCGGCGCCGTGGCTGGAGGTGTACGCGCGGGTGGTGCGGCCGACCGGCGCGTGACCGGCTTCCCGGCGGGGCGGCGGAGCCCCCGCCGGGCGCAGGCTCACCGCGCCGGCGCTGCGCCCTCCGGCGCGGCCGCCATCGCGGCGAGGAGGTACGTCAGGTTCGCCGTGCCGTCCATGATCGGCTCGTTCGTCGAGTAGTCGCCCATGTCGTCGTGGTAGACGATGAAGCCGGTGTTGAACGGCGCGTACTCGTCGGGCTCGTTCAGCGCGACGCCTTTCAGGTTCTGGAAGATCGAGCGGTAGACGGGCCCGTCGACCATCCCGCCGGTCAGGGTGCGCCAGCCGAGGCGGAGCGAGACGATAGAGTGCGGATCGGTCGGCGTGCGCGCGCCCGCCGGGTAGCCGACGATCATCGAGACGCCCCACGGGTTCGTCCCGAAGAGCCAGTCGAGCGCCGCGGCCTCGTACTCGCGGAAGCGCGTGTCGCCCGTCATCGTGCGGTAGAGGTACGCCTGCGTCGCGAACGACGCCATCAGGTTGTTCGAGCACCAGATGAACGGGATGCCGACGCGGAAGCCGTTCTTCGCCCGCGCCACGACGCGCTCGAGCCCCTCGCGGTAGTACGTCGCCAGGATCTTTTTCCCCGCCTCGTCCTCGAGCCGCCAGGCCTCGTAATGCCCGTTGTTGTGCCACGGATACCACTGGTAGTGGTTCGCCGTGTCCTGCCCCATCCACGGCGTGACCGGCTCCTGCCCGGCGTACTCCATCGCCTCCGTCCGGTAGCGCGGCTCGCGCGTGAGCGCGTACAGCTCGGCGGCGGCCAGCTCCATGTCGTCGACCCAGTTGTCCTCCTCGTAGAAGTACGGCGAGCGCCCGGGCGCGGTCTGGCACACGCCCGGATGCTGGCGGCCCAGCTCGTACGCGGCGATCGCCTTGCGACGCAGCGTGTCCGCGAACGCCGGGTCGCGCTCGCGCAGCAGCCGCGCGCCGAGCGCCATCGCCGAGGCGAACTTCCCGGCGGTCGAGGCATAGCCGTTCGAGCGGCTTTTCCCCGCGAACAGCCCCTGCGGCCGGCCGGTGCACGGGTAGACCGGGCGGTAGCCGCCCTTCCCCCAGCCGTAGTCCGAGGAGTCCGTCGTCGGCAGGTCCGGGAACGCGTGGTCGCGGTCGTCGGCGATCTGGTTCAGCAGCAGGTCGTCGCGCGGGTACATCTTCACGAGCCACTCCAGCCCGTGCCGCGCCTCGTCCAGCACGTCCGGGACGCCGTTCGCGCCCGGCAGCCCGTCGTGGTCGTACGCGTCCGCGAACGCCGACGGGTGGTCCCGGTACGCCATCAGCATCACCAGCGTCGCGTTCGCCGACGTCGTCGCGTACTGGAGGTAGTCCGCTGCGTCCGCCCAGCCGCCGGCGACGGGGATGAACGTCCCGGAATCCGGGTGGTCGACCAGGATCGCGTCCGTCCGGTTGTGCACCGAATCGCGAAACAGCGGGTTGAACCCCGCGCGCTGCTCGCGCATGTAGGCGAGCAGCGTGTCGGCAGCGCCCGCGTAGACGTCGGCGCCGATGCGCACCGTCGGCGAGGCGACGTCGCCCGCGACGATCCGGTACGTCCCCGGCGTGCGCACCGCCGAGAAGTCCAGCCGGTACGTGGCGGCGCACGGCCCGAAGGAGCCGCCGGGCTCGGCCGCGGCCGGGCCCAGCACGCGCCTCCCCGCCCCGTCCACCACCGTGAACCGGTCCAGCGCCGGCGCGCCTGGCAACGCGCACGCCACGGCGACCTTCGGCCCATCCGGGACGTAGCCGACCTGGTTGACGCGGATGAACGTGGTCCGTTCGGCCGCCGCACCGGCGCCCGCTCTGGCGGTCGTGTCGGCGGGCGGCGCGACGGCGGGAGCCGGGCTACGCCCTGCGCCGCCCGCGCCCGGTCCACGCGCCGCGCACGCCGCGCAGACGAGCGCGGCGACGAGCGTGGGGAGGGGACGTCGCATGCTCACACGCGGACCGGGGTCAGATCCGACGTGCAGTGCCCGCACCGCGTGGCGCCCAGCGGCACTCGCATCTTGCAGAATGGACACTCCTTGTCCGTGGGCGCGGCCGGCGCCGCCTCGGGCTGCTCGCGCAGCTTCGAGTACGCCCGCACCAGCAGGAACACCGCGAACGCGACGATGAAGAACGTGATCACGTTGTTCAGGAACACGCCGTAGTTGATCGTCGCCGCGCCCGCCTTCTTCGCCTCGTCGAGCGTCGCGTAGCTCCCCGGCCCGAGGGTGATGAAGAGGTTTGAGAAGTCCACGCCACCGGTCAGCTTCCCGATCGGCGGCATGATCACGTCGTCGACCAGCGACTTGACCACCGTGCCGAACGCCGCGCCGATGATGATGCCGACGGCCATGTCGATCACGTTCCCCTTCGCGATGAACTTCTTGAAATCGGCCCACATGGCGACCTCCGTCGGTGAGGGAAGCTCCGCGGGAAAGGTGGCTTTACGGTGCGCTCGCCGCGGCGGCGGCGCAAGCTCCGCCCGGGGGCCGTGCGGGCGGCCGCCGCGGGCGGAAGCGTCGCCGGGTCCAGGTCCGCTCACGCGCGGACCCGGGCCTGAACGGATGAGACACGGAGCGGGCGGGGCCGCCGATGGCTCGGATGACGAGGCGTGCCACGACCGGATGCGTCGGACCGGCCGACCCAAGGCGCCGACGTCGGCTCCGCCCGGGGCCACGCCGGCTCCGGCTGTCGTCGCCGTAGATGTCGGGGTGCCGCGCGGCCTGCGCCGCGTCCGCCGTCGTGAACCGCGCGCAACCCACCTCTCCTCCCATTCCGCGGCCCCGCGCCGACACACAATCTCCCCGGGCGCCGACCCTGGAAGCGCGCGATGGCGGTGGCACGGGACGCCCCGTCGAGGCGCGAGATCCCGCGGGAGGCCCGCCGGGATCGCAGCAGCGCCACCGGCCGGCACGCGGTCCGTTCGCCACGTGGCGCGTGCCGCGCTCGGGCTGCCGCCGCCGCGTTCGGACCCCGGCGTAAGCGACGATCGCCGACGTCCCGCGTACGGCGACCAAGGCTCAGGTGCCGGCCAGCGACGCGGGGGGTTTCGCTACTCATTGTGCCGGATTGGGAGACGGCGACCCGCAGCGGCGCCACCATGGGCCAGCCCGGGCTGTCGGAGGGGTGGACAGTTCGATTGCCACTGACACCCGGTGGGTCCGGACCGCGGCGGGTTCGGACCCCGGTGGGATCGGACGGAGGCCGGGTGCGGACCGCGGTCGGGGTCGGACCGCGGTACGGTCCGGACCCCGGCGGGTTCGGGCCGTAGTCGGGCCCGAGCGGCGCCGGTTCCGAGCCGCGCCCGGTACCGACCGCGGCCGCAGGAACGATTGTCGTCAACCCAGCACGCGCGGCATTCGACACGACGCTTGCAGGGTTGACGGTGATAATTCCCGCGAAGGCCGCAAGCGCCGCCGGCACCCCCCATCCTTGCGGAGTTGACGGTAATCCGGCCGCGGAACGCGGGGCCGGCCGGTGGACCAGGACCAGTGCGAGGGTTTCGATGCACCGATCGACCGGCCGGCGAACGGCCCGTCAGGCGGAGCGGCCGACAGCAGGCGAGCGGACCGGCGGCGCCAGTGCGCCGACCCGGGGCAGCGCCCCGCCTCGGGGCGGCGGGCGACCGCCGCTAGAGATCGCCCCATCTCGGGACGAGGGGCGACCGCCGCTAGAGATCGCCCCGCCTCCGGGCGGCGGCTCGCCGGCCGCGGATGCCGGCGGGGGTCGACGCGCGCATCGGAGCGGCCCGGACGCGGTGATCGCAGCCCTTGCCGCCGGGCAGCACGGCGTCGTCGCGCGGGGGCAGTTGCTTCGTGCGGGCGTGACGCTGGACGCGATCGACTACCGGGTGAGGACAGGAAGGTTGGAGACGCTGCACCGCGGCGTGTACCGCGTCGGCCCGCTGAAGGGCCGGCTCGAGCGCGAGATGGCGGCCGTGCTCGCGTGCGGCGAAACGGTCGTGCTGAGCCACCGCAGCGCCGCCATGGCCTGGCGGCTGCTGCCGTACCGGGACGACGGCAGGCCCGTCGACGTGAGCGTGCGGCGGGGGTGCCCGGATCCGGGGCCGGGCGTGCGCGTGCACCGGATCCCGCGGCTCGAGGCGGACGAGACCACGGTCCACGAGGGGATCCCGGTGACCACTCCCGCGCGGACGCTACTCGATCTCGTCGGCGACAGCCGCGAGCACGAGGTGGAGCAGGCGCTCGCGGGGGCGTATCGAAACCGCCTCACGAACCCGAGGGAGCTGAAGCGGCTGTTGGCGCGCCATGCCGGCCGCCGGGGGACACGAACCCTCCGCTTGCTCCTCGGCCGTGGCACCGGGCCGGCCTTCACCCGGTCCGAGGCGGAATCGCAGTTCCTGGCGCTCGTCCGGCGAGCGGAGATCCCCGCGCCCGAGACGAACGTGGTCCTCTCGGGCTTCGAGGTCGACTTCCACTGGCCGGAGGCGCGCCTCGTAGTGGAGGTCGACGGCTTCGCGTTCCACGCGTCCCGTCACGCCTTCGAGCGGGACCGCCGCCGTGATGCAGTGCTCGCCGCCGCCGGATATCGGGTGATCCGCGTCACGTGGCGGGAGCTGACCGCGCGGTCGGAGGCCCTGCTGGTGCGGTTGGCACGAGCGCTGACCCCGCCGACCGGCCGCTGACTCCCCAACGAACGGGCACTGCCCCGCCAATGACCGGTCGCTGACCGCCACGAGCCGGCGCTGACCGCCACGAATAGCTGCTGACCAGGACCGCTGCCGTCGTCCGACGCCGCTCGAGGTCATCTTCGCTGGGGACGGCGGTGGAACCCGTTCTCCTGCAGGCCATCCCGATGTTGCCCGTCCGCAGGCGAAGGGAGAGAGAGCACCGCGGGAGAATGCGTCCCGCTCCTTGAGTGATCGGCATTGTCGCTCGCGCTCCCCCTCCCGAAGGGCCGGGAGCGGGAAAGCCGCACCGACCCGGCGGACCCGATATCACTCCGCCCGCAGCGCCACCGCCGGGTCCGTGCTCGCGGCGCGCTGCGCCGGCAGCCATGACGCGAGCAGGCCCGTCAGCGCGAGCACGAGCGCCACAGCCAGGAACGTGAGCGGGTCCGTCGGCGCGACGTCGTAGAGGAGGGCGCGCATGGCGCGCGTCGCGAGGAGCGCGGCGACGACGCCGATCACGACGCCGGCCGCGATGAGCCACAGGCCGTGGCGCACGACGAGGCGCCGCACGTCCGAGCTCCGCGCGCCGAGCGCCATGCGCACGCCGATCTCCTGCGTGCGCTGGCGCGCCGCCTGTGCGGTGACGCCGTAGACGCCGACGACGGCGAGCGCGAGCGCGACGCCCGCGAAGACGAGCAGCAGCGTCATCAGGAAGCGCGAGCGCGCCAGCGACTCGGCGCGCACCCGCTCCATCGTCCGCACCGCGAACACCGGCACGTCCGGGTCCACCGCATGCACCGCGCGGCGCACCGCGGGCGCGAGCGCGAGCGGGTCGCCGGTCGTGCGGATCACGAGCCACGCCTGGCCGATCCCTTCCTGCTCCGGGAGGTGGAAGACCTCGATCTGCGGCTCCGTGGCCAGCCCGGCCTGCCGTTCGCCGCGCACCACGCCGACGATGCGGTACCAGGTCGACGTCGAGTCCGGGTGCTTGTCGAACGCGATCCGCTGCCCGACCGGGTCCTCCCCCGGGAAGAACCTGCGCGCCAGGACGTCGTTGATGAGGACGACGGTGTCGTGGGCCGCCGCGTCCGCCTCCGTGAACAGCCGCCCGCGCAGCAGCGCCACGCCCATGGCCGCGAAGTAGCCGGGCGTCACGCTGCGGTGCGCGACCTCGGTGCCGTACGCGTCCGGCCCGCGGCCGGCCACCGCGAAGTCGCTCGTCCAGCTCGTGCCCGTGAGCGGCAGGACCATCGTCGCCCCCGCGCTCGAGACGCCGGGCAGCCGCGCGACGCGGTCGAGCACCTCGCGGTAGAACGCCACAATCTCGTCGTCGTCGTCGTACTTCGCCGCCGGCGGCGCGACGCCGACCGTGAGCACGCCCGCGGGGTCGAAGCCCGGGTCCACCCGCTCGAGCCGCCAGAAGCTGCGCACGAGCAGCCCCGCGCCCACGACCAGCAGCAGCGCGAGCGCGACCTCGGCGACGACGAGCGCGTTCGCCGCCCGCCGCGCCCCCCGCCCCGG